>NZ_JBSIBZ010000025.1:0-101037 GCF_058245575.1 Streptomyces sp. UF-297
ATGTCACCGCTCTTGGCGGCCCAGCCGAGCAGCGCGCCCAGGACGAGGCCGAGCAGGATCTGGGCCCAGAAGGGGACTTGGGGGATCGGCGTACGGGAGGACCGGGGCGCCTTCGGGGACGCGGGGGTCTTCTCGGCGGGCGGGGCCATGCGAGCACACTCCTGTGACTGGAACACCTCCCAGCGGCGGCTGGGGGACGGGAAGTTGGGGAGGGTGGGGACTCCGGGGCGGGCGGTGGGGGTCAGCCCAGTTCGAGGGTGGTGGTGGCGAACACCCGGTGGGCGTGGGTCTCGGGGACGGGGCCGGTGTACATCCGTACGGTGTGGAACTGCGGCACCAGACCGCGGGAGGTGAGCAGGGCGGCGGAGGCCGTCCGCGGCTCGGGGATGTCCAGGGAGACCTCGTCGTCGGGGCCGAGGTGGGCGGTGAGGCTGTCGAAGAGGGCCTCGGCGTCCTCGGGGGTGTCGGCGAAGAGGGGGCCGATGCGGTAGCCGCGGCCCGCCGGGCGCAGTACTCCGTAGCCGGTGATCTCGCCTTCGGCCAGGCGGGCGTAGGCGATCCGGTCGGGGGTGGTCAGCCAGCGGTGCACGAAGGCGGAGCGGTCGGCGGGGAAGCACTCCTGGTCGTAGGCGGCCAGGGCGGCGTGGTGGTCGGCGGTGACGCGTACGGTGCCGGCGGCGGTGTCCGTGGCGGCGGAAGGGGCGGCACTCGCCTCCGTGGCGGCCGGGCGCTGGGGGCGGCCCCCGTAGTGGACGGTGTTGTGGGCCGCCTTGAAGCCGTTCTTCTCGTAGTTGGCCTGCTGGGCGGGCATCGCGTCCAGGGCGACGGTGCGCGAGCCGGCGTGCGGGAAGGCCGCCTGCCAGGTCGCGTGGCCGTATCCCTTGCCGCGGTAGGCGGGGTCGGTGAGGTAGTGGCCCAGTACTGCGTATTCGGGCGAGTAGTTGACGATGGAGACGGCGGCGACCGGGCGCTCGCCGAGGCGGCCGATGAAGAAGCCGGACGGGTCGGTGGGGTGGAAGCAGGCGACATCGCCGCGGCCGACGTTCCAGCCTTCGCCGTCGGCCCACTGCGCCACCTCGTACCACTCGTCCAATGTGGCGGTGGAGACGGTGAATCGGTCGGCGGGGGGCGTCGCGTTCATGGGGAATTCCTTAGAGAGCACGGGTACGGGGGAAGGTGCGGATCACAGGCCCAGCGAGCGGCCGATCAGTTCCTTCATGATTTCGGTGGTGCCGCCGTAGATGGTCTGTACGCGGCTGTTGGCCCAGTCCTTGGAGATCGGGCTCTCCTTCAAGTAGCCGTATCCGCCGTACAGTTGCAGGGCGCGATTGGCCACCTCGACCTGGAGTTCCGTACTCCACCACTTGACCTTGGCGGCGCCGGGCACGGTCAGTCGTCCGGCGTTGAGTTCCGTGATGCAGTGGTCGAGGAACACCCGGGCGATGGTGATTTCGGTGTCCATCGTGGCGAGCTGGAATTTGTTGTGCTGGAAGCTGCCGATGGACTGGCCGAACGCCTGGCGGTCGCGGGCGTACTGGAGGACGTCGGCGAGCATGCGCTCGGCGGAGGCGACGGCCACGGTGGCGATGCTCAGGCGCTCGCGCGGCAGGCCCGACATGAGGTAGGCCATGCCGAGGTTTTCCCTGCCGATCAGGTTGGCGGCCGGGACGCGGCAGTCGTCGAAGAACAGCTCGCAGGTGTCGCTGGCCTGCCAGCCCAGCTTCTCCATCCGCTTGCCGCGGGAGAATCCGGGCGCTCCGCGCTCGACGACGATCAGGCTGATGCCCTGCCCGCCGCGCGGGTTGGGGGTCTTGGCGGCCACGACCACGACGTCGGAGTTCTCGCCGTTGGTGATGAAGGTCTTCTGGCCGTTGAGGACGTAGGAGTCGCCCTCGCGTACGGCGGTGGTGCGGATATCGGCGACATTGGAGCCCGCGTCCGGCTCGCTCATCGCGATGGCGGCGATGTGCTCGCCCGAGCACAGGCCAGGCAGCCAGCGCTCGCGCTGTTCGGGGGTGGCGCGCTCGTACAGATAGGAGGCGACCACGTCGTTGTGGGCGACGAATCCGGGGGCGGTGACCCCGGCCTTGATCAGCTCGTCGGCGAATATCGCGTGGTAGCGGAAGTCCGGTTCGCCGCCGCCGCCGTATTCGACCGGGACGCCGACGCCCAGCAGACCGGCGGCGCCGGCCTTCCGCCACAGTTCGCGGTCGACGATGCCGTCCTTTTCCCACTGGTCGTGGTACGGGACCGCCTCGCGGGCCAGGAAATCGCGGCACAGGTTACGGAAGTCCTCGTGCTGCGGCTCGTATTGCTCGTTCGCCATGTCACGGCTCTCTTTTGCTTCAAAGGGCCCCGTAAGCCGCGGGTACGGCGTTACGGGGCACACATCGGTGCGGTGGGAAAGGGGAAAGGGGCCGGCCGCCCACAGGGCTAGGCGGCGACGCCCGGCCACAGGTCCTCGGCCGCGAGGGCGAGGACCTGCTCCGGCTGCTGCACGGCCGCGAAGTGCCCGCCGGGGATCGCGACACGGCGGCTGGCGGCACTGCTGTGCCGCGACCACTGCCACACCTGGTCGGGGGTGGCGTGGGCGTCGTCCTCGGCGGCGACCAGCGTGAGCGGGTAGTCGACGCGCAGCGACGCGGCCTGGTGGAACTGCAGCTTGATCGCGTAGTCCTCGCGCATCAGCTGGACCAGGAGCTTGGCCATCGTCTCGTTGGACAGCAGGGCGGGTGCCGTGCCGCCGTCCGCGACGATCTTTTCCAGGAGTTCCCGGTCGGTGAAGTGCGCGGTGTTGTCCGCTGTCTGGAGGTGCGGGGGCAGCGCCGCGGAGAGTACGGCCGCGGCGGGCGCCTCCCCCATGGTGCGGGCCACGGCGGCGCCCACGGCCAGGCTCATCGTCGCGCCGAAGCTGTGCCCGAAGGTCGCGTACCGCACGTCCGGCTGCCGCTGCCGGGCCTTGTGCAGGTCGGCGATGACGAAGTCGGCCATGGAGTCGACCAGTTGGGAGAAGTCGCCGGTCTTGGGCTCCCGCAGGCGGGGGCCGCGCCCCGGCTGGTCGACGCCGACCAGCTGGAGCGGGAGTCCGTCCGGGGCCTTCCAGGAGCGGTACGCCAGGGAGGAGGCGCCGGCATGGGCGAAGAGGTAGAGCCGTACCGGCGGCTGCGAGGAGAACTGCACGGCGCTCAGCCCTCCTTGGCCTGGCTGGAGATGCGCTCGGCGAGCATGAGCGTGGTCATGTTCGTCGGCACGCTGGGGATGGCGGGGAAGACGGAGGCGTCGACGATGCGCAGGTTCTCGATGCCGTGGACGCGGCAGTCCTGGTCGACGACGGCCATCGGGTCACCGGCCGGGCCCATCTTGGCCGAACCGGTCGCGTGCCAGCCGGGGTTCATGATGTTGCGGACGCCGTTGCGCAGCACGGTGTCGTTGCCGATCATGCGGTCGGTCCAGAACTGGGTGCGGTCCATCCGGTCGGCGATGTCGCAGGAGCGCAGGATGCCCCAGGCCTTGCGGACCCCGTGCATCAGGCGGTCCACGTCCGCCTCTTCGGTGCCCAGCCCCAGCTCGATGACGGGCGCGCGGTGCGGGTCGGCGTCCTCGATGAAGACGCGGCCGGTGGACTCCGGGCGCAGCAGCATGATGGAGATGCCCACGACCATGGGCCAGCCCAGGCGGTCGACGAAGCCGGGGATGGTGGTGGCCTCGACGTTGTTGAGCAGGCCGATCTGTACGTCGACATCGTCGTCGTAACCGCTGGACATCCGGGCGGCGACCTGCCGCCAGGGCAGCCCCGGCTCGCACACGCCGGGCTTGGGCAGCGACCAGATGACCACGGAGGGGTGGTCGGCCAGGTTCTCGCCGACGCCGGGCAGGTCCACGACGGGGGTGATGCCCAGGGCCCGGGACAGCTCGGCACTGCCGACGCCGGAGCGCTGGAGGATGACCGGGGTGCCGATGGCGCCCGCGCTGAGCACGATGTTCTCGGCGCGTACGGTCTCGGTGCCGCCGTCCTGGAGCAGTTCGACGCCGACCGCACGCCGCCCCTCGAAGAGGACGCGGGTCACCCGGGAGCCGGTGCGCACCTGGAGGTTGGGCAGCTGCCGGGCCGCGGTGAGGTAGGCACTGGCCGCGTCCACCCGCTCGCCGTCCACGGCGTTGGCCGGTACGGGGCCGACTCCGGCCTCACCGCCGCCGTTGAGGTCCGGCAGGTCGTCCAGGCCCAGGCTGTTGCACTCCTTCCAAAAGGCGACCTCCAGCTCGTGCAGCTGCCCGGGGCCCGGCCTGCGGATGGGCAGCGGACCGCGGTCGCCGTGCGGGCCCTCGGGGTAGTCGGCGTCGTTCTCCAGCTGCTGGTAGTAGGGCAGCACGTCCTTGAAGGACCAGTCGGGGTTGCCGTGCGCCACCCAGGCGTCGAAGTCCCGCGGCAGGCCGCGCATGGCGATGGCACCGTTGACGGCGGAGGAGCCGCCGACGACCTTGCCGAGCTGGTAGGGGAAGCGGGTCCACAGGGCCCGGGAGCGGCGCGCGTCGGAGGCGGGGACCTCCTTCTCCTCGGCGCCGGCCTGCGGGTTCAGCAGGTCCGCGAGCCGGTCGCTGGAGCGCAGGTTGGCGCGGTAGTCCCAGTTGTAGCCCTCCAGGATCAGCCGGCTGGCGTCCCGCAGCGGGTTGTCCTGCGCCTCGGCGGACGGCTGGTCGGCGCCTGCCTCAAGGAGCAGTACGCGCTGGGTGCCGTCGGCCGCGAGGCGGGAGGCCATCACGGACCCGGCCGATCCGGCGCCGATGACGATGTGGTCCCACACGGTGTCGGTGGTGGTGTTCTGCTCGGTCATGCCGCCAGCTCCTTGGTGGACTCGACGATCTCGGCGAAGGTCGCGATGGTCGCGTTCATGAACAGGGCCTCGATGACTTCCTGTTCGGCGGCGGAGTCGATGCCGAACTCGGCGCGCAGGTGGCTGATGATGCCGACGGCGTGCAGCGAGTCGCCGCCGACGTCGAAGAAGCCGTCCTCGATGCCGAAGTCGCCGTGGCCCAGCTGCTCGGTCCACAGGGCCAGCAGCCGCTCCTCGGTGGCGCTCCTGGGGGCCGTACGGTCCGCGGGCTCGCTGTCCTGGCTCCAGGGCGAGGGCAGCGCCGCGCGGTCGATCTTCCCGTTGGGGGTCAGGGGCAGCGCGTCCAGGGCGAGGTAGTGCGTGGGCACCATGTAGCTCGGCAGCAGGTCCTCCACGGCCGTGCGCAGCACCTTGGGCTCCAGGGCGCCGGGCTCCTCGGGCACCAGGTAGGCGGTGATCTGCCGCTGTCCGGTACGGGGGTGGGCGGGGGCGGTGACCATCACCGTGCGCACACCGGGCTGCCGGGCCAGGGCGGCCTCGATCTCGCCGAGTTCGACCCGGTAGCCGTTGATCTTCACCTGGAAGTCCTCGCGGCCCAGGATCTCGATGTCGCCGCCGGGCAGGTAGCGGCCCAAGTCGCCGGTGCGGTACAGCCGTTCGCCGGTTGCCGGGTGCACGATGAACCGCTCGGCCGTGCGCTGCTCGTCGCCCCAGTAGCCCTGGGCGACGCCGGTGCCGCCGATGAAGATGTCACCCGTCACCCCGGTCGGGGACGGCTCAAGCCACTTGTTGTAGACGTGCAGCGTCTGGTTGGCCAGCGGCTTGCCGTACGGAATGCTCGACCACTGCTCGGGCACCTCGCCGATCGGGTAGCACACCGACCAGATCGAGCCCTCGGTGGCGCCGCCCAGGCTGATCACCCGCATCCCGGGCACCTGCGCGCGGGCCTGGTCCGGCAGGTCGACGGGGATCCAGTCGCCGCTGAGCAGGGCCAGGCGCAGGCTCGCGCCGTGCGCGCGCTCGCCGCCGGCCTCGCCGAGCGACTCGATCCACATCCGCAGCGGCGCGGGCACGCTGTTCCAGATGGTGATGGAGTGCCGGTCGATCAGCTCGGTCCAGTACGCGACGTCCGTGCTGCGGGCGGGCTCGGGCACGACGACGGTGCCGCCCGCGCCCAGGACGCCGAACAGGTCGTACACGGACAGGTCGAAGCCGGTCGGGGCCAGCGCCAGCACGCGGTCCTGCTCGTCGACCTCGAAGCGCCGGTTGATGTCCTGGACGGTGTTGGCGGCGCTGCGGTGCGAGATCATCACGCCCTTGGGCTCGCCGGTGGAGCCCGAAGTGAAGATCACGTACGCGAGGTCGTCGAGACCCTGGCGGGACTCCAGCGGCTCGGCGCTGCGCCCGGCGGTGGCGGCCTCGTCCACGGCGACCACGTCGATGTCCGCGGGCCAGATCAGCCCGTCGCGCAGCTGCGCCTCGGTGACCACGGCCTTGGCGCGGCACTGGCGCAGCAGCTTGTGGCGGCGCTCCTCGGGGAGTTCGGGGTCGATGGAGACATAGGCGGCGCCCGCGTGCAGCACACCCAGCAGCGCGGAGATCTGGGCGGCGCCCGGCCGCATCGACACCGCGACGATCGAGTTGGGCTCGGCGCCGCAGCTCTCCCGCAGCCGGCGCGCGACGCGGTGCGCGTCCTCGGTCAGCTGCCGGTAGGTGCACTCGGCGCCGTCGGAGACGACGGCCACCGCGTCCGGGCGGCGCACGGCGGCCTCGGCGACCAGCTCGTGCAGCCTGCGCTCGGGAAGGTCCAGCGCCGTGGCGTTGGCCTGCGCCCGCTCGTCGGCCTGCTCCTCGGGCAGCGGTACGACACCGCCGGTGCGGCCCCACAGCGTCTCGTCGTCGATCAGGTCGTTCAGCAGCGTCCGGTACGCGTCGAACATCGCGTCCAGGGTGCCCGCGGGGAACAGCTCCTCCACCGCGTTCCAGTTGATGGAGAGGCTGCCGCCCTCCTCGAAGATCTGGTTCTCCAGCCAGACCTGCGGCGTCTGGCTGGCGCCGTGCACCAGCTCGCCGAAGGCGCTCAGCGCATCGCCCTTGGTGTCGGCGCCCAGCGTGCTGGAGAAGACCACGGGCATCGCGACGCTGCGGCCGTCGCCCTGGCGGCGGGTGAGCTCGCGCAGGACCCGGATGCCGCTGAAGGTCGAGTGGGCCAGGTCGCCGAGCATCTGGCGCTGGACGCCGATGGCGCGCTCGACGAAGGACTCCGGTGCGCTGCCGGTGACGGCCAGCAGGCTCGGGGAGAGGAAGTCACCCATGATCTGGTCGACCTGCGGGTGCAGCGGAAGCCGGTTCAGGGAGGTGAGGGTGACGGTGAAGTCCTGGCGCTTGGACCAGGTGCGCAGCACCTCGGCGTACGCGGCGAGCAGCAGCGCCGAAGGGGTCAGACCGCGGCGTGCGGCCGCCTCGGTCAGGGCCGCCGAGCGCTCCTGGCTCAGCACCGCGCGGCGCCGTACGAAGGAGGGGACGCCGATCTGCTCGGGCGCGGTGGCCAGCGGGAGGTCGGGGGCCGGCGGCAGCTCGTCCAGGCGCGCCTGCCAGTACGCGGCGGCGCGGGTGCCGACGGGGCCGCTGTGCAGCTCCTCCTCGGCCAGGACGTAGTCGCGGAAGGACAGCTCCAGCGGCGCGGGCGTCCAGAACGGGTCGTCGTAGAAGTGCCGCCACTCGTTGAGCAGCAGGAAGAAGCTGCGCGCGTCCAGCATCAAGAGGTCCAGGCTCAGGTGCAGACGCACCGTGTCCTCGGGCAGGACGCTGGCGCGGATGTCGAACAGCGGCCACCGGTCGGTGGGCAGGACCTGCGCGTCGAGTTCGGCGCGGATCTGCTCCAGCGTGTGCGCCCGCTCCTGCTCGCCCGCCGCGCGCAGGTCGGTGACGGCGATCTCGTACGCCGGCACCTCCGGCAGGACGCGCTGGCTGCCGTCGGTGTCGACGACGGCGCGGAGCATGTCGTGCCGGTCGATGACCTTGCGCAGCGCCTCGTTCAGGCGCGCCACGTCCAGGCCCTTGCCGTCGAACTCGAAGGAGAAGTGGCTGGAGACCCCGCCCAGTTCGAGGCCCTTGTGGCGGCCGATCAGGTACGCCTGCTGGATGTCGGTGAGCGGGAAGGCGTCGTGGCGCGAGGCGTTCTGCGGGGTGATGCGCGGCAGGTCCCGCGGGTGCGGGGTGCCGCGGAGCAGGGCGATCAGCCGGTCGTGGTGCTCGGCGATGGCGTCGCGCAGCTCCACCGTGAGGGCGCCGTCGGGATCCTCGACGCCGAGGCCGTCGCTGTCGAGGCGAAGGTTGACACGACGATTCATCAACTCGACAAGAAGGTCTTCCATAATGTCCAGGACTCTCTTCAGTACGTCGCGGTGCTCGGGTCTCATGGCCGCGATACGGGTGAATGGGCGCTGGGGCCTTTCCTGATTCCAACCTAGGAACGGCGCTCCGCGGGCTCAATACGGTGGCACCACAGGGCCGACCGTAGGATCACCGAAGCACCACCGAAGGACTGGGATCTGCGGTGCTCATCGGTCTGGACGGCGGGGAATTGGGCCGCTACGTTGACTGGCGTACGGCAGTCGCCGGCAGTTCACCGCCCGCTTCGACGGGACGGACTTCTCAGCGAACTCGCATATATTCGGCGGCCGTTACCCAAGACCCGTGGTTCGTCCCGTATTTCAGCGGGTCCGAACCGTGCGAATGATTGGTCCCCATGGAAAAGCAGACTCCTTTGCCGGCGAGCGGGAAACGCATTCTTGTCGCCGCCACCGGTTCGGTCGCGGTGACCACGCTTCCGACGTATCTCACCGCCATGCGCGAGCAGCTAGGCGGCACCTACACGGTGCTGATGACGCACACCGCGGCCAGTTTCCTGCCGCCGGAGACGGTGGGGCTGTTCGCCGAGCGGGTGGTCAGCGGGGAATCGCCGTCCGACTGGCCGACCGACAAGCCGTCCCGGCTGACCGGCGACCACGACATCCTCGTCGTGCTGCCGGCCACCGCCAACACGCTGTCCATCGCGGCCAACGGCGCGGCCCCCAACCGCCTGGGGACCATCATTCTCGCCGCCACCTTCCCGGTCGTCTTCTTCCCGGTGATGGGCGCGAGCATGTGGAACAAGCCCGCGGTCCGGCGCAATGTCGAGCAGATCCGCGAGGACGGCCACCACCTTCCCGAGCCGGTCTGGCACGACAGCTACGACATCGTCTCGGGCGGCTATTCGCACCACCCCTCGCTGCCCGAGCCCGGGCACGTGGCAAAAATCGTCGGCGAACTGCTTTCCGCACAGGGGGAGAAATGACCACGCACGCATCGCCTATCGAGGGCGTCACCATGCCGGAATCGGTTCCGACCATGTACGAGTGGGCCGGCGGCATCGAAGCGCTGGAACGGCTCACCGAGGAGTTCTACCGCACCGTCCGCGAGGACGAACTGCTCGCCCCGCTCTTCCAGTACATGACGGACGACCACCCGCAGCATGTCGCGATGTGGCTCGGTGAGGTCTTCGGCGGCCCCGCCGTCTACACCGCGGAGCGCGGCGGGTTCAAGCGCATGCTGAAGACCCACCGCGGCAAGGGAATTCAGCCCGAGCAGCGGGCCCGCTGGGTGAAGCTGATGATGGAGGCCGCCGACACGGTCGGGCTGCCCGCCGACCCGGAATTCCGGTCCGCTTTCATGGCGTACATCGAGTGGGGTTCGCGCCGGGCGATGGCCAATTCCCAGCCGGACGCGAAGCCGTCTCGGCGGGAGACGGTGCCGGTGTGGGGGTGGGGGCAGGCGCCGCCCGGGATGGCCTGACCGTTCTCCCTTCCCGGCCCGGCCCGAGCGTTCTGCTGGAAACGCGGTCATGACACCGCGGGCCGGTGGGGGCTGGTCGCGCCCACGCGGCGGAGCCGCATATCGCCACAGTCCCGCGCCCCTTACGGCGCGCCGAAGAAGTCCGAAGCACCCTGTGGGGCTTCGGACTTCTTCCGTATGAGCGGACCGACGTGCCTCCCTGCGGTCAGCGGCGGGTGCAGGCGCGCGCTGTGTGCACGGTGGTGGCGCTCCAGTAGTACGCGTCGGGGCGCCAGAGGATGCCCGCGCACGCGTCGTCGTCCAGCAGGCTCTCCAAGCTCGCGCGGTCCTCGGCGTCGAGGCGGTCGCCGGCCCGTTCGCGTACCCGCGTCAGGTAGGCGTGCAGCCGTTCGCGGGCCGCAACGCCCAGCGGGGCCGGGTGGTCGGTGAGGAAGGTGCGCGTCCCGGTCGGTACGAGCCCGGCCCTGGCCAGCAGCGCGGGCCAGTCCTCCACCACGGCGACCGAGCCGGGCAGCCGCCGGCGCGCGTCGGTGAAGACGTCCTCCATGGCGGCGTCCAGCCGGGCCTGGAGCCCGGGGCGGCCCAGGCCGATGTCCCGGGGCAGGAAGCGCGGCGCCGGGCCGCGTTCGACGACGGCGAGCAGCCCGCCGCGGCGCAGCGAGGCGGCCAGGGCGCCCAGGGCCGCCTGCTGGTCGGCCAGCTGCTGGACCACGCCGTGCGTCCAGATGACGTCGGCGGGGCCCAGGGAGGCGAACTGGTCGGGCAGGACGGCCCGTTGGGTGGTGACGCGGGCGCGCAGCAGCTGCCGGTCCGCCCGTACGCGCACCTCTTCCAGCGCCGGTGCCGAGCGGTCGACGGCGACGACCTCGGCGGCGGGGAAGGCGCGGGCCAGCAGGCAGGTGGCCGCGCCGGGGCCGCTGCCCACGTCGAGCACCCGCAGGACCTCGGCGTCCCGCCCGTCGCCGGTGCGCAGCAGCTCCCGCAGCCAGCCGGTGGCCTGGTTCAGGAAGGGCGCGTCCGGTTCGGCTTCGTGGTCCGGCCGGGTGTCCAGTGCGGGGCCTTCACGGTCCCCGATGTCCTCTGGTGGCACGAGCGGCTCCTGTTCCTGGCGGGGAAGGGGCGGGCGGGGCGCGGCAGTTCAGCGCAGGTAGGCGGCCAAGGTGCGTTCCATCGCGGGCTTGGGGGCGGCGCCGACCCAGGTCTCGCGCCGCTCGCCGCCCGCGTAGACGGTGAAGGCCGGGATGGACGCGACGCCGTGCTCTGCGGCCAGTTCGGGCTCCTCGTCGACGTTGACCTTGACCACGTCCAGTGCGGCGGCGTGCTCTGCGGCCAGTTGCTCAACGACCGGGCTGACCTTGCGGCACGGCCCGCACCACTCCGCCCAGAACTGGATCAGTACGGGCCGGTCCGCCTGCAGGACGCGGCCGGCGAAGGTCGTGGCGGTGATGCTGTCTACGGCTGCGGTGGCCATGGTGCCGTTCTCCTTGTACGGAAGGCGAGTTGGGAAGGGCCGGGGCCCCGCACCCACGGGGGAGGTGCAGGGGCCCCGGCCCGGTTTCAGGGGGGACGTCAGACAGACGCCAGACAGACGCCGGAGGGACGTCAGTCGTCGGCGGAGGCGCGGCGGACCGCGACCGTGGCCGCGACGGCGGCGAGGAGGTAGACGGCCGCGCCGGCGCCGAAGGCCCAGGCGTAGCCGACGACGACATCGGCCTGCGTGGCCGCGACGGCCATCAGGGCGGCGAGGCCGACCGTGGGGCCCAGCTCCATGGCGGTGTTCATCACGCCGCCCGCCAGTCCCGCCTGGTGCGGCGGCACGTTCGTGGTGGTCAGCACCGCGGCTCCGGAGAAGATGAAGGAGGTGCCGGCGGGCAGCAGGATCAGGCCGGGCAGCAGGCCCAGCGCGAAGGAGCTGTCGGGGGCGATGCCGACCAGCAGCGCGAGCCCCAGGGCGCCGATCACCAGGCCCGCGACGGTGACCCGTACCGCGCCGAAGCGGCCGACGAGCGGCCCCGCGGCCCGGTTGGTGACGAGCAGCGCGACGGTGAAGGGCACGAACGCGCCCGCCGTGGCCAGCGAGGACCAGTCCCGCTGCTGCTGGAGGTAGAGGGAGAGCAGGAAGGTCACCAGGCCGGTGCCCGCGGAGGCGAGCAGGATGCCGACCAGGCCCACCAGGCGACGCGGCTCCAGGGCGAACCCGGGCGGCAGCAGCGGCTGGCCGACCCGGCGCTCGACCGCGAAGAACGCGCCCAGCAGCGCGATGCCGACGACGAGCGGCACGAGCACCTGCGCGGAGCCCCACCCGTAGTCGCCGCTGGCGATCAGGCCGTAGCTGCCGATGGAGATGCCGAGGGTGGCCAGCACCGCGCCGACGGGGTCGAGCCCGGGGCGGGCGCCCTGCGGTCCTTCCGCGGTGCCCGAGGGCAGCAGCCAGCGGGCCGCGGCCAGGCCGAGGAGGGAGACCAGGACGGGTACGGCGAACATCCAGCGCCAGGACACCCAGGTGGTGACCGCGCCGGAGGTGAGGGTGCCCACCGAGGCGCCGAGCACGGACACGCCGCCCCAGGTCGCCATCGCGCGGCCGAAGCGGGCCGGGTCGGGTATCGCGACCCGCAGCACCGCGAGCGCGGCGGGGGCTGCCATCGCCGCGCCGACGCCCTGGAAGAAGCGCACCGCCACCAGGCCGGCGAAGTTGGGCACCAGGGCCGCGGTCGCCGAGGCGAGGCCGAACACCGCAAGGCCGATCACGAACATCGGCTTGCCGCGGTAGCGGTCGGCCAGGCGTCCGCCGAAGAGCAGCAGTCCGCTGTACGGAAGCCCGTACGCGGCGTTGACCAGCACCAGTTCCGCCGGGCTGAGGCCGAACTCCCGCCCGATGTCGGGCAGCGGCACCGCGATCAGGGTGATGGTGAAGATCAGCGTGGCCTGGACGACGGCGAGCACCGCGAAGACGAGTCCGGTGCGGGGGGCCGGTCCTGCGTCGCTCTGCGCGCCGGTGGCGCCCGTCGTGAGCGGCGGTGCGGACTCGTCGGCGACGAGCTCTCCGGTGGAAGGGGGCATGGCGGTGTTCTCCTTGGAGGGCGACCGGGGTGGGTCGGTGAGGCGGCTGCGGCGTACTACCGCTGCGCGCCGGCGGCGGACAGCTCGTTCTCGCACTGACGGCTCTTGACGGCCAGCTCGATGTCTTCCTGCACCAGGTCGTGGTTGATGGCGAACGCGGCCGCCGAGCCCATGCCCGCGGTGCTGATCACCAGGGCCCGCGGGTCGACGACATTGCCGATGGCCCACACCCCGCGCACGCTGGTCAGGCCACTGCGGTCGGTGGTGACCCAGCCGCGCTCGTCGCGCTCGCAGCCCAGCCCGGCCAGCAGGCCGTCGTTGGGGATCATGCGCGGTACGACGAAGACGGTGCTGCGGGGGACGGCGTGGCCCTCGGCCAGCTCGACGCCGCGCAGCCGGTCCTCCTCCACGACCAATTGCTTGACCGTGCCCTCGACGATGTGCACGCCGCGGGCGGCCAGCCGCTCGCGGTCGTTCTCGCTCAGCTCCAGGGTGTGCGGGAACAGCACGACGTCGTCGGACCACTGGCGGATCAGCAACGCGTGGTCCACGGCGGCCGGCTGGGTGCCCAGCACGCCGATCGGCTCGTCGCGCACCTCGTAGCCGTGGCAGTACGGGCAGTGCAGCAGGTCCTTGCCCCAGCGCTCGCGCACACCGGGGATCTCGGGCAGCTCGTCGCGCAGGCCGGTGGCCACCACGACGCGGCGGGCGTCGAGCACCGGGCCGCCGGCGAGCCGGACGGTGAAGCCGTGCTCGACGCTCTCGACCTGACCCTCGATCACCTCCACGCCGTACCCGGCCAGTTCGGCGCGGCCGACCTCCAGCAGGGCCTTGGGGGACATGCCGTCCCGCGAGAGGAAGCCCTGCATGTGGGCGGCGGGCGCGTTGCGCGGCGCGCCGGAGTCGATGACGGCGACCCGGCGGCGGGCGCGGGCCAGGACCAGCGCCGCGTTCAGGCCGCCGGCGCCGCCGCCGATCACCACGACGTCGTACCGGGCGTCTTGCGTGGCTGAGTTCTGCATGTGCTGCCTCTTCTTCCTTGATGTGGTGCGACTCGATCTCGATGTGGTGCGACTCGGTGTGGTGCGACGCGGCGTGGTGCGATGCGGCTCACGCGGATCGCCGTCGGCGACCGCCTGTGTCCACAGGTTCTGGCCATCTTCCAGAATGAGCAACTTTTGTTGCCGTTTCCGGAACAGCCCTGTCCAATGGGGGTATGGAACATTCACTTGCGATCGCCCAGGTGCTCGACGAGGTCGGCCCGCGCCTCAAGCGGCTGCGCACCCAGCGCGGCGTCACGCTCGCGGCCCTGACCGAGGCCACCGGTATCTCCAAGAGCACCCTGTCCCGGCTGGAGTCCGGCCAGCGCCGCCCCAGCCTGGAGCTGCTGCTGCCCATCGCGCAGGCCCATCAGGTGCCGCTGGACGAACTGGTCGGCGCCCCCGAGGTCGGTGACCCGCGGGTGCGCATCACGCCCAAGGTCGTCAACGGCAACACCGTGCTGCCGCTGACCAAGCAGCCCGGGCCGATGCAGACCTTCAAGATGGTGCTCCCGGCCACCCGCAGCACGCCCAAGCTGTGCCATCACGAGGGGTACGAGTGGCTGTACGTCCTCTCGGGGCGGCTGCGGCTGGTGCTGGCCGACCGGGATCTGGTGCTGGGCCCGGGCGAGGCCGCCGAGTTCGAGACCCGGCTGCCGCACTGGTTCGGCAGCACCGGCGACGGCCCCGTGGAGGTGCTGAGCATCTTCGGCGGCCAGGGCGAGCGGATGCATGTGCGCGCCCAGCCCGACCGCGGGGACAAGCACGGACATTGACGCACCGTCAGACATGCTCGGGCCGCCGGACCTGCTGGGGCTCCCGGGGGCGGGGGACGGCACCGAGCCCTTCCAGGGCCGGGGCGCCGGGCTCCTCCTGCCGCTCGGGGAAGAACCTCACCAGCTCGCGGCGCCCGCCGATCCGCAACTTGCGGTAGGCGTGCGTCAGATGCGACTCGACGTTGCGCAGGCTCACGTGCAGCATCCGCGCGATGCCGCGGTTGCTCAGTCCCTGGGCGGCGAGCCGGGCGACCTGGCGCTCGGCGGGTGTCAGCAGTGACTCCACCGAGGCCTTGCGGGGGTCGGGCCGCCCGCCCGCGCCGCGCAGCGCCCGCTGCGCCAGCTGAACGAGGTCCTCGGCCCCCAGCGAGATGCCCATCTCATTGGCGCGGTGCAGCAGTTCGCGGGCGCGGACGCTGTCGCCGCCCTCCTGGTGCGCCTGCCCCGCCGCGTACAGGGCGCGGGCGAACAGCAGCGGGGCCTGCTGCGGTTCGAGGAGCTCCACGGCCCGTACGGCAGGCCCGGTCCGCTCGCCGCCCGAGGTGACCGACGCCAGCGCCGTCAGCGCCCGCCCCAGCGCGAACGGCGCGGCGAAGCGCCGGGCGCACTCGGCCTCCTCCTTGGCCAGCCGCCGGGCCGCGGGCAGATTGCCGGTACCGGCGTACAGCAGCGCCTTGGTCGAACGCCAGGGCAGGATCGCCGGGTTGGTCACCTCCCTGCGCCGCAGCTCCTTCTCGCAGTACGTGATCAGGCCGAAGGCCCGCTGCGTCTGGCCGAGGCGGCCCAGGGCGCGCGCTGCGCTGTGCATGAGGTGGATCCGCCACCAGGTCACCGCGTGGCTCGGCAGCGGAAGAACGGACTGAAGCAGCTCGCCGACCCGGTCCACCTGGTTCCTCTCCAGGGCGACGTCGATCAGCACGCTGCGGGCGAGCGCGCCCACGTGGTGCCGGTCGGCGCCGATGCCCTCAAGCAGCTCGGCGGCCTGCCCGGCATCCTCGCCGGCCGCCTCCAGCAGCCCGCGGTGCAGCTGGACCAGGCTCCGTACGGCCAGCGCCTCCGCGACGCGGGTGGCGCCCCCCTCGGCGCGGGCCAGCCCCACCTCCGCATCCAGGTGCCGCAGCGCCTCCTCGAAGCCGCCGGCCCACAGCAGGGCGAGCACCGCGTGGTACCACGAGGGCGAACCGTGCGCCGAGCGCGGCGTGGCCAGCAGGGTGTGGCACATCCGCCGCACCGCGGGCGCCGCCTCGCCCCTGGCCGTACGCAGCAGCACCAGCGACTCCAGCCGCTCCACGCCCGTCGGCACCCCGGCGCAGGTGCCGTCCTGGAGGCGTACGTGGGCCAGCAGCTCGCGCAGGCGGGCGGCGGCCGCCTCGTCGTGGCCCCGGACCCGCTCGTGGGCCCGCTCCAGCGCCTGGCGCGCCTTGAGGGGCTCGTCCAGGCGCAGCAGGAGGCCGGCCAGCAGCAGCGCCTCCTCGGCCCGCTCCCGGTGCCCGGCGACCCGCTCCACCAGCGCCGTCCGCACCCGCACCGCCTCCGACAGGTCCAGCTCGGTCAGCGCCCGGGCGCGCAGCCTCTCGGTCCGCAGCTCCAGCTCGTAGGCGGCCTCCTGCCCGTACCGCACGGCCCCGTCGCCCTCGTCGGCCCTGAGGACCTTGTCGATCAGCACCATGGCCTCCTCGGCGTCGCCGGGCAGCAGGTCCTGGGCGGCGTCCAGCAGCAGGTGCGCCATCCACGGCTCGTCCAGCCGGGCCGCCCGCAGCAGGTGCGGGGTGGTCTCGGCGCGGGCCGCGCCCCTGCGGTGGAGGCAGCGGGCGGTGAGCAGGTGCAGGTCGGCGCGGTGTGCGGCGGGGATGTCCGCGTACAGCAGGCGCGCCAGGATCGGGTGGCGGAAGGCCGGCTCCGTGCCGTGCAGCAGGCCCGATTCGGTCAGTACGCCGAGGGCGGCGGTCACCTCCGCCAGCGAGCTGCCGCACAGCTCGGCGGCGAGTTCGGGGTGCAGTGCGCGGCCCGCGACGCTCGCGGCGTAGGCGACGGGGACGGCGTTGGGGTCCAGGCGCTTGATGAAGCACAGCATCCGGTCCTTGACGGCGTGCATCCGCGCCATCAGCTCCGCCGACTCGTGCCCGGCGGGATGTTCCGGACCCGCACCCGGGTCCGTCAGCGCGGATGCGGCCAGGACCTGCTCGGTCAACAGGCCGGGATTTCCGCCGCTTTCGGCGATGAGCGGGCCAACGGGCCCCGGCACCCGCACGCCGAGCGAGGCCACCAGGTCGGAGGCGGCGCCCGCGGGCAGGTCGGGCAGGTGGATACGGCGCTCGGGGCGGATGCCCTCCATGAACTCCACCAGGAGGTGCTTGTCGCTGGCCGGTTCGCCGCGGCGCTTGCTGGCCAGCAGCACCACGGGCAGACCGTCGAGCCGACGGCTGAGGAAGCCCAGCCAGAGCAGGGACTGGGGGTCCACGCAGTGGATGCAGTCCACCGTGATCAGGAGGGGTCTGTGCTGGGCCACCTCGCTCAAGGCGGCTACGGAGTCGGCGAGTTGGCCGTAGTCGGGGAAGTCGTGGCCGATGCCCTGCGAGGGCTCTGCGGCCCGCTCGCGGGAGCGTTCCCCGACAAAGAGGCCCAGGTCGCGCCCCGCCCGGTCCAGGCCGTCGAGGATCTGGTGCATCACCCCCATCGAGAAGCGGCGTTCGGTGGGCGCCGCCGTGGCGGAGAGCACCAGCATCCCGCGCTGGCGGGCCATCTCCTCGCCCCAGCGCAGCATCGAGGTCTTGCCCGCCCCGATGATGCCCTCCACCAGGGCCGACGCCCCCGTCCCCGCCATCGCGGAATCGAGCATCTCCCCGATGATCCGCGCTTCTTCGGCCCGGCCGAACAGCTCCCTGGACACCGCGCTTCCCCTCCCACTCGGCACTTGACGCCCCTCGCCCGCCACCGTGCGCACCGCTCCCCGGGCAGGCGGACATACGCCCCCTCGGAGCGCACCCTCGCTTCACACCCCTGAAACAATACAGAACGCTCTCTATGTTTTCGAGGGCTGGAGCTGCCCGGCCGAGAAAAGCCCTCGGTCCGCCGCGTACCCGCGCGGCGCCGCGGCGGTCAGCCGGCCCGGCCGGAGACCCCCAGCAGGAGCAGCTGCCAGACGCGCTCCATCTCCGCCTCGGCGCGCCCGGACTCCGCCCCGGCCCCCGACTCCCGGGTGCTTACGCGCAGTTCCGCCCCCGCCATCAGATACGCGACCAGGGCCGTGACCCCCGCCGGATCGGCGGCCGGGTGCAGCTGCCCCTCCTCGCACGCCCGCGCCAGCAGCTCCCGCACCCGCGGCAGCCAGGCGTCCGTCCAGTCCGCCGCGCCGTCGTCCTGGCGCTCGCGCGCGAGCCGGGCGGCCGAGCGGACGAAGACGTCCTCGGCCAGCAGCCGGGTGAGCCCGACGGTCAGGTCGATGACCGAGCGCAGCGCGGGCGTCCTGGCCTGCGCCACCCGGTCCCGCAGCGCGGCGACGGCCGCCAGCCCCTGCGCCCTTACGGCGTCCGCCAGTTCGGCCTTGGTGGAGAAGTGGAAGGTCAGCGCCCCCATGGACACCTCGGCTGCCCGGCATATCCGGCCGAGCGAGGTGCCCTCGTACCCGTGGCGGTCGAACTCCGCCGCGGCGGCGCGCACGAGCGCCCCGCGGGTGCGCTCCGCCCTCTCCTGTTTCGCCATGGCCTCTCCGGATCGTCCTCAGCGGTGGCCGGCACAGCGGCTGCACCGGTGGGGAGGGCCAGCCTGCGCAGCCCAAGAGCGGTC
The DNA here is from genome assembly GCF_058245575.1 of Streptomyces sp. UF-297. Lineage (NCBI taxonomy): Bacteria > Bacillati > Actinomycetota > Actinomycetes > Kitasatosporales > Streptomycetaceae > Streptomyces > Streptomyces sp. UF-297. The sequence continues at coordinate 18,331 of NZ_JBSIBZ010000025.1, forward strand.
TGACAACGGCGACTTAACGAATATGCGGGCTTTCCCTGGAGCCCGGCACGGCACCGGTCCGCTCAAGGAGTCGAAAATAAAGCGATCGTTCTGTATCGTTTCGGCGACGAGGCTCGGATACGGATCGAAGGGGGGCACCCACCATGGCCGCGCGTGCGACAGCGCCTGCCCAGGCGCAGCCCACCCCCGTCACCGAGGAGCTCGCCGCTTTCACCGAGGAGCTCTTCGCGCATCTGCCGCGGGCCGACCAGCGCCGCTGGGCGGCCGCCTATCTGCGCGGGCTGCTGACCTCGCGGGGCAGGAAGTCGGTACGCCGACTGGCCGCGGCCGTCTCCGACTCACCGACCGCGGCGCAGTCGCTGCACCAGTTCGTCAACGCCAGCCCCTGGGACTGGAACCCCGCCCTGGAACAGCTGGTCCGCTGGACCGAGCGGCGGTTGACGCCGACGTCGTGGACCGTGGGCCTGGCCGTCCTGCCCAAGCGCGGCAGCCACTCCGTCGGCGTGCACCACCGCGCTGGCCAGGAGGGCAAAAGGTCCGTCAACTGCCAGGTGGCGGTGGGCCTTTTCCTGTCCGACGGGCAGCTGCACCTCCCCGTGGACTGGCGGCTGCTGCTGCCCGAGCCGTGGTCCCGGGACCCGGGCCTGCGGCGGCGCACGCGCATCCCGGACGATGTGCGCCATCGCCCCGTACGGGCGCTGGTGCTGGACATGCTCGACTCCCTGGCCGCCCGCAGCGCGGTCGCGGTGCCGCTCGTGGCGGACCTGAGCGCGGAGGGGACGCAGGGCGCGGCGGTCGCGGAAGGCACAGAGGGTACGGAGGAATCGGAGGGCGCGGCGGCTCAAACGGCCGCGCTGCTGGCCGGGTTGAGCCGCCGCGGCCAGGACTTCGTCGTCGCGGTGCCCGGCTCGCTGCCGGTGCTGCCCGTCGGCGGAGACCGCAGCACGCCCGCGGCCGCCGCGCTGTACGGCGAACAGCGCCTAGGGCATGGCGGTCTGCACCCGTACGCGATCCCAGCGCTCGCGCACGGCGGCGGCATCGGCCGCGTACAGATCCGCTCGGCGCTGGTCCGGCTGCCCGAGGGAGCGGACGCTCCGGCGCGCCCGTACCGGCTGTTCGCCCGGACGGGGCCGGGCGACGGGCGGCACGCCCGCCTGTGGATCACCAGCCTGGTGGACGGCCGGGCCGACGAACTCCTCCGGTTCACCGGGCCGTCCGCCGCCACGGCGGCCACCCTCAGGACCCTCCGGACCGGTTTCGGCCTGCTGGACTTCGGGGGCCGCTCCTACCCGGGCTGGCACCACCACATGACGCTGGCGTCCGCCGCGTACGCCTACAGCCGGCTCGCCGAAGGGGACGGCCGCGCCCTCTCACCCGGCCGCCGGTCCGCCTGAACCGGCGCGAGCGCGGGGCCCGGCGTGCGCATCGGGCGCGGGCCGTCTCAGACCGAGGCGGCCTGTACGCGCTCCGGGTTGACGGAAGTGCGCGCCACTACGGCGGGCACCGCGATACCGGGAAGCAGCAGCTGCCACATCCGTACCGTGCGCTCCGTCAGATCCTCCCGCCCGCAGACCACCGCGGAGACGGTCTGCATGCCGGTGCACGCCTCGACCACGAACTCGGCCACCTCCTCGGGCTCCACCCCGGCCTGCAACTCGCCCTTGTCCCGGGCGACCTGAAGGCACTCCCCCATGATCCGCTCCCAGTCCCGGAAGGACGTGGCGTCCTGCAGGCCGAAGGTGCTCTGCTCCGTCGCGAGCCGAACGCCCGCCCGCAGTACGGGATCCACCCTCAGGCGGTGGGCCCAGATCAGGGTGATGTCCACCAGGCGCTGCAGCCCCTCGGACGCCAGAAGCGGAATGATGGTCTCCGGCTGGGCGTTCATCACCGCCCGGGCCAGCCCCTCCTTGGATTCGAAGTGGAAGTACATCGCCCCCGAGGTGGCACCGGCACGCTGGATGATCTTGTTGATGCTCGCGCCCGAGTAACCGAACTCGTCGAAGATCTCCGCTGCCGCGCGCAGGATCACCTCGCGGGTCTGCACAGCTCGTTCCTGCTTCGGCCGCGCCACCAGACACCCCTCCAGAAAAATTAGAACACTCTTTATGGTGCCTCTTGACACTACCTGCTCCGCGCCCACACGGGGAGCTCGTGACCCGGCACTTCACTCCCTCGCCGCCGACTGCGGAAGCGGCGTCTCGCCCAACACGCCGCGAAACTTGGCATAGTCCCGCAAAACCACTGCAGTGTCCAGATCTTGGACAGCGGTGGGAGATGTGGCAAAGTCATGATCAAGAGATCTCGGGAAACAAAACGAACACTCTTTATTCTCGCGCATCGGCATCAGCCCGACACCGGCGCTCCTGACGCGCCGGATCTTCTCACGCGCCTTGGGGGAACTTCCATGTCCGTACTGTCCGCGCACGACGGCACCGTGGCACAGGAGTACGTGCACAAGCTCGAGCGTTCCGAAGTACTGCTCACCGGCTGGCGCGCCACGGGCCCCGACACCTACCGCGTCACCGCCCAGTGGCCGCACCGGCACCCCTTCTACGCCTCCGGGCACGGCGTCCACGACCCGCTGCTGGCCGCGGAGTCGATACGCCAGACCGTCCCCCTGCTCACCCACCTCGCCTACGGCGCGCCCCTGGGGCACCGCCAGGCCTGGCGCGACTTCCGCTTCGCGCTCGACCCCGCGGCGCTGGCCGCCGCCACTTCCGGCGCGATCGAGCTGCGCATCACCTGCACCGACGTCGTACGGCGCGGGGGCCGCCCGGCTACCGTCGACATGCGGGTGGACATCCTGTGCGACGGGCGCCCGCTGGGCACGGCGCGCACCAGCTTCTCCAACCAGTCCCCCGCCATCTACCAGCGGCTGCGCGGCCCGTACGGGGATCTGGCCGAGGCCACGTCGCGGGCCCTGGCCCCCGCGCCCGCCCTGGCGGCGCACCTGGTGGGCCGCGACCGGCCCCAGGACGTGGTCCTCTCCCCCACCGGCGTGCCGGGCCGCACCCGGCTGCGCGTGGACCTCACCCACCCCGTGCTCTTCGACCACCCCGTCGACCACGCGCCGGGCATGCTGCTGCTGGAGGCGGCGCGGCAGGCCGCCCAGGCCACGGCCGCTCCGGGGCAGGCCCTGGCCACGGGCATGGACTGCGACTTCATCCGCTACGCCGAGCTGGACGCGCCCTGCTGGATCGAGACCGAACCGCTGCTCGCCGGCGACGGCGGCCCCGACGGGCAGTTCCGCGTCCTGGTCCTCGCGCGCCAGCACGAGAGCGTCATCTTCTCCGCGGCCGTCACGCTCACCCCCGCGGCGGCCCTGCGCACGGGCGTGCCCGCACTCGGCACCGCCGGGCCCGTGCTGCCCCGCGTGCCCGCCCAGAAGCGGCGCCACATCGCTCCTCGTACGGGCCGGTCCTGAGCCTGTGCCCCGTCCAGGACACCTCCCACCGCCCGCTGCCGTGCGGGCGGGAAAAGCCGAAAGAGTTCTGATGAGCAGTGAGCAGAAGTTGCTGAGCGGCAAGGTCGCCATGATCACCGGGTCTTCCAGCGGGATCGGCGCGGCGGCGGCCGAGCTGTTCGCCGCCGAGGGGGCCGCGGTGGTGCTGATGGCCCGGCGCGCCGACCGCCTCGACGCCCTCGTCGAGCGGATCCGCGCCCGCGGCGGTCGCGCGGTGGCGGCGGCGGGCGATGTGACCCGCCCGCAGGACGTCGAGCGGGCCGTCGCGGCGGCCGTGGAGCACTTCGGCGGGCTGGACGTGGCGTTCAACAACGCCGGCTGGGCCACGGCCGGTCCCTCGCTGCACGAGACCGGTGACGAGGTGTTCGCCCGCACCATGGCGGTCAATGTGGGCGGCGTGTGGAACTGCCTGCGCCAGCAGATACCGGTGATGCTCGGCTCCGGCCGGGGCGGTTCGATCGTGAACACCGCCAGCGTCGCCGGGGTGCTGGCCACCGGGGCCAGCGCGCCGTACGTGGCCGCCAAGCACGCGGTGATCGGGCTCACCAGAGCCGCCGCAGCGGACTACGGGCAGCGGGGCATACGGGTCAACTCCCTGGTGATGGGCAGCGTCCGCACCGAGCTGATGGACGAAGTGCTGGGCAATACACCGGAGTTGGAGGAGTCCTTCGTCACGCGCTCGGTGCAGAAGAGGATGGCGGCACCGGCGGAGGCGGCCGAGGCGGCGGCCTGGCTGTGCAGCGACCGGGCCTCCTTCGTCACCGGTACGGCGATGCCGGTGGACGGCGGCTGGACGGCGGCCTGAGGCGTCTCGCACGGGGCTCGCCACAGGCGGGCATTCCGGACCTGACGGGGGTAACCGGCCAGTAGCGCTCCGTAAGATTTTGCCTTCATTCATTGCACGGTTGAGCGTTCCTGAACGCTATTGGGGTCAGAGAGTGCGAATACTCTCGGTGTCGTGTGAGACGGCACCGCCCACACCAACCGGAGGGGAACCGAAGGTTCCGTGATTCTCGAGATCCTGTGCGACACAGCCGTGCCCGCGGTGCGCGCGTCCGGCGCCGATGTGCCCATACCGCCACGACGGCGCGGGGACGGCCGCCGATGAACGAGGAAGACCACCACCGGCATTCTTCCGTGACTGCCCTGCCCGGCCTGCCGGCCGACTTCCGCGCGTTCCACCAGCTCTACCGCGGCGACTACGTCCGCTGGGCCGAACTCCACCTGGGGTCACGGGCGGACGCCGAGGAAGCCGTCGACCTCGCCTTCGAGCAGCTGATGCTCTCCTGGCCGACCGTACTGGCCCAGCCGGTCCCCGAGGCGTATGCCTGGCGGGTGGTCAAGAACCGTACGGTCGACCACGCGCGAGCCCGCGGCAGGCGGCCCGTGGTCGTCGACGTCGCGGCCTTCGAGACGCAGTCGCTGTCCAACACCATCGATCCCATCGGGGAGTTGGAGGCGTCCATCGCGCTGTACCAGGCCGTCAAGGCGCTGCCCGAACGGCAGCGCGACGTGATGGTGCTGCGCTTCGGGCTGGGCAACACCACCAAGGAGACGGCCCGCATCCTGGGCATCACCGAGGCCGGGGTCCGCTCGACCGTCCGCTATGCACGGCACCGGCTGCGGCAGGCCTTCGGCCTGGAGGAAGGGAAAGGCGATGAGCGCCTCGCGGAGTGAGCGGATCGACGGGCTGCTGGCCAGGGCCCGGCTGAACTCGCCCCCGTACAGCGCGCGCGAACTGGCCGCCGCCGAGGGCCGGTTGGCCGCGCGGCTGGGCGACCGCATGCTGCACGGCGCACTGTCCTTCGACGATGCCGTCCAGGCCACCCAGTGGGCGGCACAGGAGCGCCCCGAGGCCGCGGCGGCGGGCCAGGACCGCCAGGAGCCGGCTCCCGCCGCCTACCGCAGGGCGGTCGGGCCCGATCCGGCCGAGCGGCGGCGGATGCGGGAGGCCGCGGCGGACCTGCGGCGGCTGTGCCGGCTGCTGGTCGGGCAGCCCGACGCGCTGCACCAGATGGTGACGTTCATCGGGGACCGCGTGCTGGAGCCCAGCGGCGCCCGCGTGCTGGCGTGTGTCCTGCAGCTGGCCGGGCGCGAGGACTCCGCCCGCTTCTGGTGGCAGTACGCGGCCGGGGCCGGGGACACCTGCGCCGCGTACTGCCTCTACCTCCACCACATGGCGCTCGCCGAGGTCGGCGAGGCGCACTGGTGGCACGCCCAGGCCGACCCGGACCGCACGGATCACTCTTCGCTCCCCGGCCGCACCGCGCGCACCCGGCCGTGCGCCAAGGCGTACGACCTGGTCATCACCTGGGCGGTCGGCCTGGAGGTCGAGCTGGCGGAACTGGCGGCCCAGGCCGTGCCGTCCGCCGCCTCGGCCGCGGTGGTGGGCTATGTCTCCACCGCCGTCGAGTACGTCGACGAACTCGACCTCCCCCTGCTCCCGGCCGGATTCGCCCAGCGCATAGAGGAGTTGACCGGCCCCTAGTCCTGTCGTCAAAGTGCCTGGGCGTTCAGGTGGAAGGGGACGGTGTTCCAGGGGCTGTCGGGGCTGCCGGCCAGGACCCGGTGCGGAGTGAGGGCCGAGCCGTACATGGGGCCGAAGGCCTCCTCGTCGTAGCGCAGGGCCCGGCCCAGGATGTAGCCCGCCGAGAAGTCGTCCCAGGAGGTGTACCGCTCGCGGCACAGCCGGCCGGCCCGCAGCACGGCCTGCTCGACCTCGGGGCGCTCGGCGTAGCGGGCGCCCAGGCCCCAGCGGGCGAAGCTGACCGCGCGCCCGTAGTCGTAGCCCAGCGCGGAGGTGACGTACCCGTCGGGGGGCAGCAGGTCGTCGGCGCGGAAGCGGGACTCGTACCGGGTGATCCGGCCGATCAGGGACCCGGAGGCGGCGACCTCCAGCTCGTCGGCGCCGCGTTCGCGCAGGGTGTTGGCCGTCACCCGGCGCCACAGCTGCGGGTCGGTGTGCGCGCCGGGATAGCGGCGGGCGATCTCGCGGCGCACGCCCAGCGCGAACTCCTGCAGGGAGGGGGCGGCGGGCTCCTGGAGCAGCTGGGTGAGCTGCTCGCGCCAGCCCGCGCGGTCGAAGACGCCCCAGGACTCGCGCAGGATCGCGACGTCGCGGAGGTAGTCGCCGCAGACGTCGCCCAGGTCGTTCCACAGGACCTGGTTGTGGACGGCCAGGTGGGTGCCGCAGGCCAGGGCGTGGGCGAGCGGGCCGTGCAGCGGGCCGGTGTATTTGGTGAGCAGCGCGCCATCGCCCCGGGCGCGCTCGGGGGCCTCCACCGCCAGCGCCCGCCAGTGGTGGTCCTGGCCCTGGTCCGCGGGGAAGTAGGCCTCGTCGGGCGTGCCGGGGTTGACCAGCAGTCCGGGCGGGCCGTCCAGGCCGTCGAAGGCCGGGCCCGGGGGCAGCGGTACGGCGCACAGGACGAGGTCGGGGTGGCGGGCCGGGAGCTGGCCGCGGGTGTGGACGACGAAGCAGCGGCCGCCGTCGGGGGCGTTGAACAGCAGCATGGACGCGGCCGCCCCCACCTCGTCGACCTCGTCCTTCACGGCGAAGGTGAGCGTCTCGGCGCGCAGCAGGACGCGCTTGTAGCCGTCCCAGTCCGCCCGCGACTTGGCGTCGTACAAGGCGCGTTCGACGTCGGTGGGCGGGGTCCAGGCGGCGCTGCGGTCCGCGTCCCCCGGCTCCCCCGTACTGGCCGTGTCACCCATCTCCGCCGCACCCCCGTGTCCCTGTGTCCCTGGATTCCTGTACCGCTGCGTCTCTGTGTTGTTACGGCTCCTGCCATCGGCACATGCTGCGTGCCGTGGCGCACCTCTATATTTCCCACGTTTCCGGGCTTCCCCACCTCTCCCTCGCGTGGGCCGGTCCGGAGTTGTCCACAGGCTCAGCGGGGCGCGGCGCGAAGCTCGTACGCTTCAGGAATGACTGATCTCGACAACGGTCCCGGGGCCGAAGAAGCGAACGAGGCCGGTGCGGCGGGCGGTGCCGCGGGCGAGGCCGTGGGGGTGCTGCGCCGCGTCTTCGGCTACGACGCCTTCCGCGGCAGCCAGCAGGAGATCATCGAGCACGTCATAGGGGGCGGGGACGCGGTCGTGCTGATGCCGACCGGCGGTGGCAAGTCGCTGTGCTACCAGATCCCGGCGCTGGTCAGGCCCGGGGTCGGGGTCGTGGTCTCACCGCTGATCGCGCTGATGCAGGACCAGGTCGACGCGCTGCGCGCGGTGGGCGTACGAGCCGGTTTCCTCAACTCCACGCAGGACTTCGAGGAGCGGCGGCTGGTGGAGGCCGAGTTCCTGGCGGGCGAGCTGGACCTGCTGTATCTGGCGCCGGAGCGGCTGCGGGTGGAGCAGACCCTGAGCCTGCTGGACCGCGGGAAGATCTCGCTGTTCGCGATCGACGAGGCGCACTGCGTCGCGCAGTGGGGCCACGACTTCCGGCCCGACTACCTGGCGCTGTCGATGCTGCGCGAGCGGTGGCCCGAGGTGCCGAGGATGGCGCTGACGGCGACCGCGACCCGGGCCACCCACGCCGAGATCACCTCCCGGCTGAGCATGGAGCAGGCCCGGCACTTCGTCTCCAGCTTCGACCGGCCCAACATCCAGTACCGCATCGCGGCGAAGAACGACCCGAAGAAGCAGCTGCTGGCGCTGCTGCGCGAGGAGCACTCCGGGGACGCCGGCATCGTCTACTGCCTGTCGCGCGCCTCGGTGGAGAAGACCGCCCAGTTCCTGGTGGACAACGGCATCCCCGCGCTGCCGTACCACGCGGGCCTGGATTCCCGTACGCGCGCCGAGCACCAGTCGCGGTTCCTGCGCGAGGAGGGCATGGTCGTGGTCGCCACGATCGCGTTCGGCATGGGCATCGACAAGCCGGACGTACGCTTCGTGGCCCACCTGGATCTGCCGAAGTCCGTCGAGGGGTACTACCAGGAGACCGGGCGCGCGGGGCGCGACGGGCAGCCCTCGACGGCCTGGCTGGCCTATGGGCTCCAGGACGTCGTCCAGCAGCGGAAGATGATCGACGGTTCGGAGGGCGACGACGCCCACCGGCGGCGGCTGTCCGCGCATCTGGACGCGATGCTGGCGCTGTGCGAGACGGTGCAGTGCCGCCGGGTGCGGCTGCTGGACTACTTCGGGCAGCAGAGCGCAGCCTGCGGCAACTGCGACACCTGTCTGACCCCGCCGCAGACCTGGGACGGCACGGTCGCCGCGCAGAAGCTGCTGTCGACGGTGGTGCGGCTGCAGCGCGAGCGCGGGCAGAAGTTCGGGGCGGGCCAGATCATCGACATCCTGCTGGGCAAGAAGACCGCGAAGGTCATCCAGTTCGACCACGACGCGCTCAGCGTCTTCGGGGTGGGGGCCGATCTGCGCGAGGCCGAATGGCGGGGCGTGGTACGGCAGTTGCTGGCGCAGGGCCTGCTCGCCGTGGAGGGCGACTACGGCACCCTGGTGCTGACCGAGGCCAGCGGCGAGGTGCTGGGCGGGCGGCGCGAGGTACCCATGCGCAAGGAACCCGAAAAGGCCGCGAAGACCGCGAAGGCAGCGAAGGCCAAGCGCTCGGCGCCGGTGGACCTGCCGCAGGAGGCGCTGCCGGTCTTCGAGGCACTGCGCGCCTGGCGGGGCCGTACGGCCAAGGAGCAGGGCGTCCCCGCGTACGTGATCTTCCACGACGCGACGCTGCGCGAGATCGCCGTGGCGCAGCCGACGGACACCGCCGCCCTCGGCTCGATCAGCGGCGTGGGCGAGAACAAGCTCGCCAAGTACGGCGGGCAGATCCTGGACGTGCTGGCGGGGCGGGACGGCGACGAGGAAGCCCTGCCGGAGGAGCCCGCCGACGCGAGCGGGGACGGCCACGAGGAAGACGTGGACTGGTAGCCGACGGCGATCCCGCCGGCGGGCGAGGGAGCCTCACCACGGCGGTACTCGCCGGGGCGGCGGCCGCGACGACGGCGGCCTTGCATCCCTGCATGCCGGTGGCAGCTTCTTCGGTCGTTGCGGCGGCGGCCTGCCGGGAAGGGGGATCCGGCAGGACGCCGACGCCGCACCTGCGTGCACGGCCCATCCTGCGGCCCGGCGCTCACGTCCCGCTGACGTTCCGCTGACGCCGGTATCCCCTGGTCAGGCAGGGGGCGGCGTCGACTCCGCGGGGAGGCAGAGGCGCACGAGCGCGCCGCCGTCCGGGGCGTTGGCGAAGGTCAGCTCGATGCCGAGGACGGCCGCCTGGCCGACCGCGATGGTCAGGCCGAGGCCGTGGCCCTTGCCGCGCCCCGGCGCGTCGGTGCGAAAGCGCTGCGGCCCGTGGTGCAGCAACTGCTCCGGCAGGCCGGGGCCGTGGTCGCGGACCTCGATGACCGGAGCCGGGCGGGGCCCCCGGGGCTCGGCGCCCACCGTGATCACGACCGGCGGTCTGCCGTGCCGGTGCGCGTTGATGACGAGGTTGGCCACGATGCGGTCCAGGCGGCGGCGGTCCGTCTCGACCCGCGTCTCGCGCTCGACCCTGACCTCGGTGTCCAGCCCGGTGGCGCGTACGGACCGCTCGACCAGCGCGCCCAGTTCGTACGTGCCCATCTCCGCGCGCTCGGTGCCCGAGTCCAGCCGGGAGATCTCCAGCAGGTCCTCGGTGAGCCGGTGCAGCGCCCGCAGCCGGTCGTTGATCATCTCCTTGGGGCGGCCCTCGGGGAGCAGCGCGGCCGAGGCGAGGATGCCGGTGAGCGGGGTGCGCAGCTCGTGGGCGACATCGGCGGTGAAGCGCTGTTCGGCCTCCAGGCGGCTCTGCAGGGACCCCGCCATGGAGTCCAGCGCCACGGCCACCGCGCCGACCTCGTCCTGCCCCGCCGCCCCTTTGCCCGTACGCCTCTTGACGCCGACCCGCGCGTCCAGGTCGCCCGCCGTGATCCGGCGCGCGACATCGGCGGTGGCCCGCAGACGGCGGCTCGTACGGTGCGCGAACAGGACACCGGCGAGCGCGACGGCGGTGGCGGCCAGGACGGCGGAGCCGAGGATGGCCCGGTCGAAGGACTCCAGGGAGCGGCGGGTGTTGCCGTAGGGGGACCAGACGGCCAGGATCCGGTCGCCCGCGGGCGCCGCCGCCCACATCACGGGCTGCCCCTTGTGCGTACCGACCATGCTGCCGGTGTTGCCCTCCAGCACCAACTCGCGCAGCTCTCGCGGGAGTTCGTGCGGGTCCAGGAGGGTGTTGAGGCCCTCGCCCGAGATGCCGTACTCGAAATAGCCCAGCGCGGTCTCCAGGTCGGCGCGGGTCTCCTTGCGGACCTGGCCGACGGTCTGGCGGGCGACGGCGTTGTGCACGAGGACGCCGAGGACGGCGGCGACCGCGCAGCACACCGCCGTGATGGTCAGCGCGATCTTCCAGCGCAGGGAGACCGCGGGGCGCCTCACCGCGCGTTCCCCGCACTCGGCTCGACGCTCGGTCCCGCACTCGGTGTCTTGGGCCCACTCCCCTGCCGCCCCTTGTGGTAGTCGTCCAGGGTGATGCTCCAGGGACCCATCACCCCGTCGTCCCACACATAGTCCGTGACGCTCACATAGCGCGGGTCCTTGGTGGGCTCGCGTACGACGAGGTACCCGGCGGCCAGCTCGACCCCGGCCAGCACCGCGCGCAGCCCCAGGATCCGGGTGACGACCCGGTCGCGGACGCTGTAGACGCGCAGTTCGCTGGTCCGCCCATCGGCCAGGTCGACGGCGATGATCAGGTCACTCTTGCCGTCGTCGGTCAGATCGTGCAGGACCGGAGCGCGTACGGCCCTGGGGTCCGGCGCCCGCTGCCCGTCGGAGGTCAGGTCCGCGGTGACGACGTCCACCGGCCTGGCGTCCTTCATGTCGCCGGAGGGGATGCGGGGGACGCCGGGTACGGGCTTGAGCGCTCCGGGGTTCTCGTCGCGGCCCGGCGGAGCGGGCGTGTGCCGGGGCCACAGGGCGAGCGGGGCCTTGACGTCCTCGGCCCGGCCGTCGCTGTGCAGCCCCTCCGGGCTCGCGCAGCCCGACGCCGGGGCGAGCGGGGCCAGGACGGCGAGCGCGGCCAGCGCGGCCCGTACGGCGGCGGCCGGCGCGCTCCCGCCCGTCCGCCGCCTCGCGTACCTCGCCATCGCCCGCCGTCACCGCCTTCCGGGCCCTTCCGGCACAGAGCGCGAATAAATCACCACTTAACGACATCAAACTACCCACATCGGTGGCGCGGTGAATCCCGGGAGGGCCCCGTCGTGACACGACTGACCACAGAGCTCGGGCCCGCTGTTACACAACCTACGGATCGCCGCAAAGCTCGGTCCGTAGCGTCTTCCTTGTCAGAACGCACCACCCCAGACCCCATGGCGGTCAGGCCGCCCACGACGAGGAGTACTCCCATGCGGACCAAGCGCCGCTCCGTGATCCGTACCGCCACCGTGGCCGCCGGCGCGCTCGCCGTCCTCTCCCTGCCGGTCGGCGTCGCGGTCGCCGCGGACTCCACCACTCACTCGATCGGCCGGACGTCCGTGCTGCCCGACAACGGCATCGCCGGGCTCGCCGAGAAGGCCGGCCAGCTGCCCCCCGCGGGCCTCGCGGGCGGAGCCGCGGGCGCTGCCGCCGTCGTGGGCCTGGGCGTCGTCGTGCACCGCCGCCGCCAGTCGGCCCAGCAGCACTGACCCAGCCCCTCTCCCGGGACCGGCCAGGAGCCCCTCCCGGGACCGGCCCGGGGGCTCGGGCTCCGATCGGGGACAATGGTCACCGTACGGAGCGCGACGGGAAGCCGTGCTCACCCTGCGGCAGGAGTTCACGCGCGTTGTCCCGGTCCAAGCCCGAGCCCCGGTCCCAGTCCAAGCCCCGCGCCAAGCGCCGGGCCCCCGCCCGGCCGCAGCCGCGCGCGACGGCCGCGGCCTCCCCCGCAGCCCCCGACCTGCCCGTCTCCAGTGACGGGCGGCCGGACCTCCTGGCGGACTGCGGCAGCTGCTTCGGGCTCTGCTGCGTCGCACTCCCCTTCGCCGCCTCCGCCGACTTCGCGGTCGACAAGGACGCCGGGAAGCCGTGCACGAACCTCCAGGCGGACTTCCGCTGCGGCATCCACACCCAGCTGCGCGACAAGGGCTTCTCCGGCTGCACCGTCTTCGACTGCTTCGGCGCCGGGCAGAAGGTCTCCCAGGTCACCTTCGGCGGGCAGGACTGGCGGAAGAACCCCGGCAGCGCCCGGCAGATGTTCGCGGTCTTCCCCGTCATGCGCCAGCTCCACGAGCTGCTCTGGTACGTGACCGAGGCCCTCGAACACCCCGCCGCCCGCCCGATCCACCGCGACCTGCGGCGCGCCCTGGACAACCTCGACCGGCTCACCCGCGGCAGCGCCGACTCCCTGACGGAACTGGACGTGGCGGCGCTGCGCCAGGACGTCAACACGCTGCTGGTACGCACCGGCGAACTGGTACGGGCCAAGGTGCCGGGCCGCAAGAAGAACCACCGCGGCGCCGACCTCATCGGCGCCCGGCTCGCCGGCACCAACCTGCGCGGCGCCAATCTGCGCGGCGCCTACCTGATCGCGGCCGACCTGAAGAACGCCGACCTGCGCGAGGCCGACCTGATCGGCGCCGACTTCCGCGACGCCGACCTCACCGGCGCCGACCTCACCGGCAGCATCTTCCTCACCCAGGCCCAACTCAACGCCGCCAAGGGCAACGCCACCACCGTCCTCCCCCCGACCCTCAGCCACCCCACGCACTGGTAGCCCTGGGCCGGCCGAGGCCCGCCGCACGCCCGGGCCCCGTCGGGGCGCAGGGCCCCGTCAGGGACGCAGGGCCGCGCAAGGGACGCGGGGCCACGCAAGAAGCGCAGGGCCACGCAAGAAGCGCGGGACCGCGTCACTGTGCGGCCCCGCCGCGCGGGCGCGAGCGGAGCCCCCACCGGCCCGCGGCGTCACCACCGCCCGACCAGCGAAGCGCTCGGCAAAGCCCTACCGCACGCCCTCCGGACAAGCCGTCCCCCGCGGCAGCTGATACGGCGCGGCCAGGCGATACGTCCCGGCGCGCGGGGCGTGCAGCACCGTCCACTCGTCCACCGGCAGCCGCTCACGCTCCGCCGTCGCCCGGTCAGGCGACGGATCGGCCTTCGTCAGACAGCCGTAACGGTTGACCGCGGGCCCGCCCCGCTCGCCGGGCCGCGGCGCCTCAACACCCTTGCCCCGCTCGTCGACCAGCCCCAGCCACGGCGAATACGGAACCCGTACCACCACGGGCCCCGCCTTCTTCACCGTCACCGTCACCTGCGCGGACCCCTCACGGACCGCCTCCGCACCCGGAGCGGCCAACGGCGTGGGGTTCTTGACCTGGTAGAGCCGCCAGTGCGAGTCCGACCAGACCTCGTCCAGATACGGCAGCCCCGAGGCAACCAGCCGCGCCTCCTCCCGCGCCGAGCCGTCCGGCTCGGCGCCCACCGGGAGCACGACGTAGCGCACCGCCCAGCGGTCCAGCCACTGGCGGTAGGTGGTGGCGTCGAGCGTGCCCTTGTAGAAGAGCGGGTTGCGCCCGACGTCGGCCTGGCGGTTCCAGCCGCGGGCGAGATGGACGTACGGGGAGAGCGCGGAGGACTCGCGGTGGCTGCGGGCGGGCACCACTTCCACCCGGCCCCGATCGGTGTCCCGGCGCTCCAGCTGGTCCACCAGGGGCGCCAGCTCGCGCGCCCAGGACGCGGCGGGGGCGGTGTGCACGATGTCGTCGACGGTCTTGAAGCCGTGCCAGACGGTGACGGTGAGCAGCGCGGCCAGCGCTCCCCACCACTGCTTGGACCGGGCCGGGTACAGCGGCAGCAGCGCGATCAGCACCACGCCGGAGAAAATCATCGCGAGGCGTACGACATTGGTGCCGACCTGCGAGTCGATGGCCGCGGTGGCCAGCACCCCGGCCGCGTAGACGGCGGCGCCGAGGCGGACCGTGCGCCAGTCCACCGGCTTCCTGGGGGCCAGGACGAAGACCGCCAGCGCCAGCAGCAGCGGCAGCGCCGCCGAGGCGAACGTCATCGGCTGCGTACCGCTGAAGGGGAACAGCAGCGCCGAGGCGCCGATCACGGCGGCCGGGGCGAGCGCGAGGGCATAGGCGGCGGGCCGGCGGCGGGAGAGGAACAGCGCGCCCGCGACCACCCACAGGAACAGCGCCGCCACCGGGCTGCTCACCGTCGCCAGGCCCGCCAGCAGCGCCACCAGCGCGGCCCGCGGGAGACGGTGCGAGCGCCTGCGCGTACGCCATCGCGCGGGCCACGCGAACACCGCCGCAACCGCGGCCAGCGCGAACATCTGCCCCAGGCCGTAGGTCACCCGGCCCGAGATGGCGTTGCAGGTCAGCGCCACCACCCCGTACAGGGAGGCGGCCAGCGGGTGGGGGACGGCCCGGCTGCGGACCAGAATCAGCGCGAGCAGCCCCGCCGAGACGGTGCCCGCGATCATCATCGTCGTCCGCACACCGAGCGCGACCATCAGATACGGCGAGAAGACGCTGTAGGACGCCGGATGCATCCCGCCGTACCAGGTCAGGTTGTACGCAGAGTCCGGATACCGCGCCACGAACTCCGTCCACGCATCCTGCGCGGCCAGATCCCCACCACTGTTGGCCAGAAACACAAACCACAACAGATGCAGCACCGCCGCACTGAGCACGGCAGCGGGAACGGGCCGGGCCAACGCCCGCACGGCGCCGCGCAGGCGCCCGTCACGGGCGGCCGTTTCCGGCGCCGCACCGTCACTCGTGCCGGTAGCGCCGGACACCGGTATTCGCCCGTCGGATGCTGCGGTTTTCTCGGAGCGGGACGGCTCCACGGTGGTCACTACGACTCTCCCCGTCTTTCCCCATCTGGTCCTCCCCCGCCCCACGCCACCCCGGCCAACGTGCCGGACACAGCGGTCGGCCGACGCTAGCACGCGCATACGGCCCGGACACGGGCACGGCCCGGCCGGGGTGTCCCGGCCGGGCCGCGTGGGCCTACCGGCCCTGGCTGGTGCGCGTCAGCTGATGCGGGTCAGCTTGGAGCCGAAGGACGGTTCGGTGAGGTCCTTCTGGAGGGCTACCGGGACCTTCTGGGCGGTTTCGCCGGTGCCGACGGTCAGTTCGCCGACGACGGTGCCGGCCTTCGCCTGGTGCGGGACGGGCTTGTCGCCCTTGCCGACCTTGAGGTCCAGCTTCTGGCCCGCGACGCCGATGGCCGACAGGTCCTTGGTGGCCACGACCGGGGTCTGGCCGCCCAGACCGTCGTCGACGTAGCCGACGACCTGGCCCTTCTTGACGGCGGTGGCCGAGGTGAGGGCGTTGCGCACGGCCTCGATGACCTTCTTGCTGTTGTCCTGCACCATCGTCAAGCTGTTGGCGCCGTTGGGGTCCAGGCCCTTGAAGTGCTGGTCCATCATGGTGCCGATGATCAGCGGGGTCTTGTCGCCCACCGACTTATAGGCCGCCCACGACAGCGTGCCGCCGGCCGCCGAGCTCGAACCGGTCTTGATGCCCTTGATGCTCAGTCCGGCCACCAGAAGGCGGTCGTTGTTGTTGTTGATCCGTCCCAGGCCCGGAATATCGGCGTTGGGGAGCGCGACTACCGGGCGGAAAGCGTCGAACTTCATGACCGCCTCGGCCAGCTTGAGCTGGTCCACGGCGGTGCTCACGGTCTTGGCGTCCAGACCGCTGGGGTCGGTGTAGGTGGTGTTCTTCATGCCCAGGTCCTTGGCGGCGGCATTCATCTTGTCGACGAATGCCTTCTCGTCCTGGGACTTGGTGTCCCAGCGGGCCAGGAGTCGGGCGACGTTGTTACCCGAGGGGATCATCAGCATCTTCAGCATGTCCTGCTGGCTGAACTTCTGGCCCGTCTTGAGGCCCTCGATCCGCGACTCGTCCTCGGACTTCCCGTCCTCCACGGTCTTGGCGTCGACCTCGATCTGCGGCCCCTTCTCGTCCTTCTTGAGGGGGTGATCCTTCAGAATCACGTATGCCGTCATGATCTTGGCGACGCTCGCCGTCGGTACGGGCTTCTCCTCGCCGAACGTCCCCAGGGAGCCGGAGCCCACAACCTTCACCGCCGCCTGCCCCTTCTCCGGCCACGGGACGGAGAACTTGCCGCCGCCGAAGGTGTAGGAGGACTTGGCGTCGCCGACGGTGAGGGTGGGGTCGGGGAGGGGGCGGAAGGTCTGGACCACCACGAAGATGACTCCGAGGAGGATGACGATCGGGGTCCAGATCTTGAAGCGGCGGGTGACCGTCCGCATCGGGGTCTCGGCGGGCGGCGGGGTGTTGGTGAGCTGCGCGAGCAGGTCGAGCGGGGGCAGCGGCTGCTGCTTGGTGTGCTCGGAGGCGGGCAGGGCGCCCGGCTCGGCCTGGGCCGCGGCGGCCTTGGAGCCCGCCTTGTCCGCGGGCTTGGCTTCGGAGGGGGTGGCGGACTGCTGGTCGGTGGCCGGGGCGGCTGCCGCGTTGTCGGCCGACTTCTTGTCCGTCTTGCCGGTGGCCGGGGGCTTGAGCGGGGCGCCGGGGGACACCGGGCGCGGGGGCTTCATCGGGGGCGCGTCGGTCGACTTCAGCGCCACGAACTGGCTGGTCCGCTCGGCGTCCGACTCCGAGGCCGGCTTGTCGCCGTCCTTCTTGTCGTCGGCGGGCCGGACGGCCTTGATCGCCGTCGTCGGCTGATCGACCGGCTTCGGCTTCGACTTCGCGATGGCAAACGTCTTGGTGGCGTTGTCGACCGGCGCCTCGTCGGCGTCGAGGGTGCGGAAGACGGCGGTCGCCCGGTCCACGGGCTGCGAGCCGTCGGCGTCCTTGTCGGCGTCGGCTTCGGAGGTGCTGTCGGTGCCGCTGTCGCTGTCGGACGTGGGCTTCGTGGGCTTCGTGGGCTCCGCGGCCTTGGCGTTCTTGGCTTCAGAAGCGCGGTCGGCGCTGCCCTCGGGCGTACGGGCCGAGTCTGCCGGTGCCGAGCCGCGGGCCCACGACGGGCGCTTGCCGCCGTCGGTGTCCGTGTCGTCGTCGCCGGTCAGGGTGTCGGAAGAGCCGTTGGAGGCGGCGGCGTCGGAGGCGGGCGCACCGGCCTCGGCGTCGTCGTCCGCGGTCGCCACCCACGCGGCCACGGCCGCCCGCAGCCGGTCGTCGCCCTTGGGGCTCGTACCGGACTCGGCCCCGGAAGCGGAGGGCGTGGAAGGGGCGGAGGAGGTGGAGGAGGTGGAGGAGGTGGAGGAATCCGTGGCCTCGGGGGGCTTGGGGGAGCTGGGCGTCGAGGCGTCGCTCTCGTCGTCCGCGTCGCTCGCGTCTTCCGCGCCTCGGGACTTCGCGGCTGCGGCCGCGTTCGTACCCGCGTCCGTGGACGCCCGGTCCGTGCCCGAGGCCGAACCCACGCGCGGGTCCGCGGCCGTCTTCGTACCGGACGCCGCGGAGGCCTTGGACCCCACGGACGTCTCAGCTGCCTTGGACCCCTCGGACGCCGCGGACGTCTCAGATGCCTTGGGCTCCCCGGACTCCCTGGACCCCTCGGAGGTCTCGGGCGCCGCTGAGCCCTTCGGCGACCCGGCGGATCGTCCCTGCTGGTCCGGCTCGCGGTCGGCCGTGGGATCGTCCGAGGAGGTGCCCGTACGGGCCGTCTCGGGGGCCTCAGGGGTTTCGGAGGCCTTGGATGCCTTGGAGGTCTCGGAGGCCTTGGACGTCTCGTCCTCGGCGTTCCGCTCCGGCCCGCTGTGTTCCGTGTCGCCGTCGCCGAAGGCCGCGAGTCGGGGATCGCGTTCGCCGTTCGCCGTCTTCGCCGTCTCCCCCGACGACTGCTTCTGCTCCGACTTGTCGGGGGACTCGCCCGCCACCGATGTCTCCTTCATACGTCGCGCTGCCGCCTTGCCCGTCTTGCCCGTACCTGGTGCCGTGCCCAGCCAGACTTCCCAAGTGTCCTGTGTCCGCGGGGCGCCGGCTCGCCGCCACGCGTACCGGGGCTGTCAGCACCCCGAAAATGGGGTCGCCCCCGTGCTAGACGAGAACGACATACCTGCCGGTTCCCTACCGAACCCCCCACGCACTCTCGACAGATGAATGTGAGAGGGGTCACCCTGTCATTCATCCACGCGGGGAGGCATGGATGGGCAGGAGCCGCAGAACAATTCCGGAGGAGCTTCTGCTGCT
This sequence comes from Streptomyces sp. UF-297, assembly GCF_058245575.1. Taxonomy (NCBI): domain Bacteria; kingdom Bacillati; phylum Actinomycetota; class Actinomycetes; order Kitasatosporales; family Streptomycetaceae; genus Streptomyces; species Streptomyces sp. UF-297. The sequence goes on from NZ_JBSIBZ010000025.1 coordinate 36,901, forward strand.
CGCTTTGGACCCGGCCACGGGAACCACAGCGCAGCCGCAGTCGCTCGACCTCGGTCTTGCCGGGGCCCAGCTAGTAGAGCTGGCCCTCGCAGGACGGATAGCCCCAGACGGGGATCGTATCGCCGTGGTACTCCCACGGCCGACTGGAGATCCGACACTGGACTCGGCGCTCGAACTGCTGCGACGTCGCGGCAGTCCGGTGCGTGCGGTCCACTGGATCGGCGGGCCCCGCCTGGGGCTGCGCCAGACGTATCTCACGCATCTGGAGCGGTGCGGCATGGTGCATGCCGTGGCCGGTCAGATGTGCGGGGTGCTGCCGACGACTCGCTATCAGGCGACGGACACGGCCATCAGCCGGGAGATCAGGGCCCGGCTGGACAGCGCGATCCGTACCGGCGTCCCGCCGGACCCACGGACCGCGGCGCTCGCCGCTCTGGCCCATGCGGTCGGACTGGGCAAGCATCTGTATCCCGGAAACGAGGGGCGTTCATCGCGCTCCCGCCTCCGGGATCTGATCCGGCACGACCCGATGGGCGGGCTGGTCGCACACGCCGTCATGGATGTGCAGAACGGCGTCGCGGCGCAGCCCAGGCGCGCCACGGCAGCAGCCGTCGGACCGGGGCACGCCCCGGTACACGGGCCGTCCCGTCAGACGGCGGCCCGGGCCACGGCCGATCCGGCAGGTGTGCCGGCGCAGTCGCGGCGCGGCAGCATGGCCCGCGTCGGCGCCCGGTGACACCGGGTACGCACGGGCCCGCCCGGCACCGCCCGCAGGGCGGTCACGGCGAGCACCACAGGCACGGCGAGCACCACAAGAACAGCCAGCACGGCAGGCACGACACGTACCGCACGCACGACGCGTAGTGCGGCGGCCGTCGCGTCATACGGCTGCACGGCACGTACGCGGGCACGGGATGCACATCGGGTGCGGCGGCGGCACACAGCGCCGCGGCAGCTCGGGGTGCACCACCGCACCGCCATCGCACCACCGCCGCACCTCGTACGAGCGCACCACCGCACCCCTTCGTACGAGCGCACCACCGCAGTTGTGCACCACAGTCCCCACAGTCCCGTTCGGGAGCCGCAGCAAGCGCGGGGTGGCGGACCGGCCGATCCGGACGACGGCCGGGGCGCCACCCCGCGCGTACGCGCACTCGCTTTCTGTGTCCATTTCACTGCGCAGTGCCGACGTGTGGTGGCAGTCTGCTGAGCAGGACTAAACAGCAGTACGGAGCCGGAGGTGCACGTCCCGTGGCGTCCAACGTCAATCCCACCGTCAGGCGACGCCGGTTGGGCCAGGAGCTGCGCAGGCTCCGCGAGCTTAAAGGCATGACGGCGGAAGAGGTGGCCGAACGACTGCTGGTCTCGCAGTCGAAGATCAGCCGCCTGGAGAACGGCCGCCGCAGCATCAGTCAGCGCGATGTCCGCGACCTGTGCGAGGTGTACGAGGTCGGCGATCACCGCATGGTCGAGTCGCTGATGCAGATGGCCAAGGATTCGCGCCAGCAAGGGTGGTGGCACGCCTTCGGCGACATCCCCTACAGCGTCTACATCGGCCTGGAGACCGAGGCGGCCTCGCTGCGGGTGTACGAATCCCTGTTGGTGCCGGGGCTGTTGCAGACGCCAGGTTATGCCGAGGCGGTGATTCCGGGGACCGTCCCGGAGCTGGCCACCGAACAGCTGGAGAAACGTATCCAGGTGCGGATGCGCCGCCAGGAGCGGGTGCAACACCCGGACAACCCGCTGCGGCTGTGGGTGGTGCTCGACGAGAGCGCGCTGCGGCGCGTGGTGGGCAGCCATCTGATCATGCGCGAGCAGCTGGACCACCTCGTGGAGATCAGCCGGCTGCCGCATGTGACGGTGCAGGTGCTGCCGTACGACACCGGGGCGCACGCGGGGATGTCGGGGACGTTCTCGATCCTGGAGTTCGACGACGCGGCCGATTCGAGCGTGGTCTACATCGAGGGTGTCACCAGCGATCTGTATCTGGAGAAGACCAACGATGTGCACAAGTACACGATCATGTACGAGCATCTTCGCGCCCAGGCGCTGAACGCCGACCAGAGCCGGGAGTTCATCGCCGGCGCGGCGAAGAAGCACGCCGACAGCATGGCTTGAACTGCCGCCGAAATTGGCTGAATCCCGGATTCCGCAAAGGAGTTCCGCACCGTACACCTGCCCGACCCTCCTTGGAAAGCGCTCAAGGAATATGCCATTCGGACGGGTGAACTCCCCCTGCCACCAGTGATGTTGGCGCGTAGCGTCAGCACTACCGAATCCGCGGCAACTCAGATCAAGTCGGAGGAAACATGTCCATTCAGCCCAATTCCGCGTTTTCCTGGACCAAGTCCTCGTACTCCGGTGGCAACGGCGCCTGTGTCGAAATCGCCGTCCCGGCGGCCGAGGCGATCGCCGTCCGCGACTCCAAGGACCCCGAAGGCCCGCGTCTGACCTTCGACAACGCCGCCTGGAGCGCCTTCGTGGCGGAGGTCGGCAGCGGGTCGTACGACCTGGCCTGATACGCGGCCACCCAGAGCCGAGTATCGGCCGCAGCGGCCGGGACAACCGAATACGTCAGTTCAGCACCACATCGCAGTACCGCGGAAGAGCCCTCTCGACTGGATCGCCGTCCCGGCCGAGGGGGCTCGGCCCTTTCCGCCGACGGACGAGCCCCGTCGACATTCGTCCCCACTGCCCCGCGCTTCTACCGCAGTTGGTCCACGTAGCGGTCGGTTCCCGGGACCGTCGGAACGAACGGCGCGGCCAGCTCCAGCCGCCCCAGCCCCGACCCGGCCACCTCCTCCCCCAGGCCCGCGAAGTGCGCCTCCCAGCACGCGCGGGGGTCCCGCTCCAGGAACCACAGCAGGGTGAGCCGGGTGTGCACGCCCGCCACCTGCCGCACGTACGACATCCGGTCCACGGGCAGCGGTGTCGGCCTGAAGACTGTGACCAGCCCGGCGGGTGAGCCCGCCAGCCGCCCCGGCAGCCACCGCTCGCGCAGCCACTGCAGCAGGGGCCCGCGCAGGCCGGGTTCCGGCGCCTCCAGGACGGTCAGGACCAGCCCGGCGTACGGGTGGTCCAGGGCGTGGAAGTCGCGCGGCCCGGCCGCACCGTCCCGGTAAACGCTCGCCTCGTGGTCGTGGAAGGCCGTGAAGATATGGGTGCGGGCCTGGTGGACGCGGCCGTCGCGGTGGAGGCGGCGGTTGATGCCGACGGTCCAGCGCATGTGGTCGGCGTAGCGACCCTCGGTGATCCAGTACGTGGAGAGATAGCAGCCGGCCGTCACGGGGTCGGCGACGGCCGACCGGGCCGGGTAGCGCAGCAGTTGGAGGTCGCGGGTGGCCACCCAGCGGCGGCCCGCGAAGATCCAGGGCATCGCCATGGCGCCCGCGATGTAGTGGTCGTCCTCGTACCAGCGGTTGTAGGCGTGCTCCTGGCCCGGATGCGGCTCGACCATGGTGATCAGGGCGTGGCCGGGGCGCACTCCGTACGGGCCGACGGCGGCCAGTTCGGCGTAGGCGGCGCCGCCGGTGTCCGCGCGGGCGGCGGGGGTCCTGTCGTCCTTGTCGTCTTCGGTCATGACAGACAGCTCTAGCTGATGGGGCGTCAGATGGGGAGGGGTGCGGCGGACCCCGTGCGGCCGGCCCCGTGCGACGGACCCCGCACAACCGACCCCGCACCGCCGTACCCCGCTGGCTAAGATCCCTGCACCGTGCACCCAACCTGAGCGGGAGCGTCGCCATGCAGGATTCCACCGTCCCCTCCGCAGCCGTCCCGGCCCTCGCCGGGCGGGTGGCCACCACCGGCGGCTCGCCGGTGCGCGAGATCCTCGCGCTGACCTCCCGCCCCGAGGTCATCTCCTTCGCCGGCGGGCTGCCCGCCCCCGAACTCTTCGACGAGCAGGGCATAGCCGAGGCGTTCGGGCACGTCCTGGCCACCGAGCCGCGGCGGGCGCTGCAGTACTCCACGACCGAGGGCGACCCGGCGCTGCGCGCCTTCGTCGCGGCCCGCCTGACCGGGCGCGGGCTGCCCACCGGCCCCGAGGACCTGCTGGTCACCACCGGCTCGCAGCAGGGCCTTTCGCTGCTGACGACAGCGCTGCTGGAGCCCGGTGACGTGGTGCTGGTCGAGGACCCCTGCTACCTGGCCGCACTGCAGGCCTTCTCCTTCTCGGGCGCGCGGGTGGTGCCGGTGCCCTGTGACGACGACGGGCTGGACCCCCAGGCGCTGGACGCGATCGCCGCGCGCGAGCGGCCCAAGCTGCTCTACACCGTGCCGACGTTCCAGAACCCGACGGGCCGCACGCTGGACGCCGGGCGGCGGACGGCGCTGGCCGGGGTGGCGGCCCGGCGCGGGCTGTGGATCGTGGAGGACGACCCGTACGGCGAGCTGCGCTTCGAGGGCGAGGCGGTGCCGTGGGTCGCCTCCTTCCCCGGCGCCGAGGACCGTACGGCGCTGCTCGGCTCGTTCTCCAAGATTCTCGCGCCGGGGCTGCGGCTGGGCTGGCTGCGCGCCCCGGCCGCGCTGCACCGGGCGTGCGTGGTGGCCAAGCAGGCGGCGGATCTGCACACCTCGACGGTCGACCAGGCAGCGGCGGCGCGGTACTTGACGGCGCGGGACCTGGACGCGCATCTGGAGCTGGTGCGCGGCGCCTACCGCGAGCGGCGCGACGCGCTGGTGGAGGGGCTCGGCGGCGCGCTGCCGCAGGGCTCGCGCTGGAACCGGCCCCAGGGCGGCATGTTCGTGTGGGCCGCGCTGCCGCAGGGGTACGACGCGACGGCCCTGCTGCCCGGCGTGGTGCAGCGGGACGTGGCGTACGTGCCGGGCGCCCCGTTCTTCGCGGGGCCCCCGGACGCGGCCGCGCTGCGCCTCTCGTTCGTCACCCACTCCCCGGAGGAAATACGGGAGGGACTGCGGCGCCTGGGCGACGCGCTGCGCGATCTGGGGCCGCGCTGAGCGGCGCGGCGCCGGCCGCGGCCCGGCACCGGGCGGTTGACACCTCATCTGGCCAACCCACCCGCCACGCCCTATTCTGACGCCTCATCAGTTACGGCTCCTTCCTTCTCCGGAGGTGCACATGCTGTTGCGGGGCAGGACCGTGGTCGTCTCGGGTGTGGGCGCCGGGCTCGGGCACCAGGTCGCGGCGGTGTGCGTACGCGACGGAGCGAATGTGGTGCTCGGGGCGCGTACCGAGGGCAATCTCGCCCGGTGTGCCGCCGCCGTCGACCCCTCGGGCGGGCGGACGGCCTGGCGGGTGACCGATATCGCCGACGAGGAGCAGTGCGGGGCGCTGGCCGCGCTGGCGGTGGAGCGCTTCGGCGGGATCGACGCGGTGGTGCATGTGGCCGCGCTGGACTCGCACTTCGGGGGGCTTGAGGACGCGGACTTCGCGGCGTGGCGGCAGGTGCTGGAGGTCAATCTGCTGGGGACGCTGCGGATGACGCGGGCCTGTCTGGAGCCGATGAAGGGGCGCGGCGGCGGGTCGGTCGTGATGATCGGTACGCAGTCGTCGGTGGCCGCGCCCTCGCAGGTGGTCCAGGCGGCGTACGCGGCGTCCAAGGGCGCCCTGGTCTCCGCGATGTACTCGCTGGCGCGCGAGCTGGGGCCGTACCGCATCCGGGTCAACACCGTGCAGCCGGGCTGGATGTGGGGGCCGCCGGTGCAGGCCTACGTACGGATGACGGCCGATGCCGAAGGGGTGCCGCAGGAGCGCGTACGGGAGCGGCTGGCAGCGCGGATGGCACTGCCGGAGCCGGCCACGGACGGCGATGTGGCCGAGGCGGCGCTCTTTCTCGCCTCGGACCGGGCGCGGGCGATCACGGGCCAGTCGCTGCTGGTGAACGCGGGGGAACTGATGCGCTGAGCGGGGCGGCAGGGCGGACGGACAAGCCGTACGGGAGCGTGACCTGCACGTTCACCGGACGGACCCCTGGAGGGGGCATGAACACTCTCGACTGGGCCGTGCTCATCGGCTACTTCGGTGTGATGGTCGCCATCGGCGTGTGGTCCCACCGGCGCGTGGCCGACGTCAGCGACTTCTTCACCGCGGGCGGCCGGATGCCCTGGTGGCTGTCGGGGATCTCGCACCACATGTCGGGCTACAGCGCCGTGATGTTCACCGGCTACGCGGGCATCGCCTACCTCTACGGCGTCACGTCCTTCGTGACCTGGTCACTGCCCATCGCCATCGGCATCTTCATCGGCGCCCGGCTCTTCGCGCCCCGGCTCAACCGGCTGCGCTCCCGGCTGCACGTGGCCTCGCCCCTGGAGTACCTCAAGAGCCGCTACAACATCCCCACCCAGCAGGCGCTGGCCTGGTCGGGGCTGCTGCTCAAAGTCGTGGACGTGGGCTCCAAGTGGGCCGCGATCGCCACCCTGCTGTCCATCTTCACCGGCATCACCCTGAACCAGGGCATCCTCATCACCGGGGTCGTCACCGGCGTCTACTGCACGATCGGCGGGCTGTGGGCCGACGCGCTCACCGAGCTGGGGCAGTTCGTCATCCAGCTGCTGGCCGGTGTGGCGATGCTGGTGGCGGTCATGGCGAAGCTGGACGGCTTCGCCACCCTGTGGACGGTGTGGGACCGCGAGGAGCTGCGCGGCCACGCCGACGCCACCGCGGGCCCGTACACGGTGACCTTCCTGCTGGCTTTCCTGTTCATCAAGACCTTCGAGTACAACGGCGGCATGTGGAACCAGGCCCAGCGCTACATGGCCACCGGCAGCGCCCGGGAGGCCACCAGATCGGCCCGGCTCTCCGCCGCCCTGTGGCTGATCTGGCCGCTGGTCCTCTTCTTCCCCATGTGGTGCGCGCCGCTGCTGGTGACGGCGGCCCGGCCGGACGCCTCGGACGCGTACGCGCTGATGACCGAACAGCTGCTGCCGCACGGCCTGTTGGGCCTGGTCGTCGTCGGCTTCTTCTCGCACACCATGGCCATGTGCTCCTCCGACGCCAACGCGATCGCCGCCGTCTTCACCCGCGACATCGCCCCGGCGCTCTCCCGGCGCGCCCGCGGCTGGGGAGAGCGGGCGGGCCTGTACGCGGCGCGCTGGACCACCGTGGCCTTCCTGGCGCTGTCGATGGCGGTGGCCACCCAGGTCAACTCGCCCACGTTCAAGGACATCATCACCGTGGTCATCAAGTGGGTGGCCGGGCTGATGGGTCCGATCGCGATCCCCTTCATGCTCGGCCTGCTGCGTCCCTTCCACCGGTCCGGGCCGACCGCCGCGCTCACCGCCTGGGGCTGCGGCCTGCTGGCGTTCTGGCTGGTCAACTACCCGCTGAACTGGGCCGTCCAGGGCGGGGTACCGCTGCAGTACCAGGTCTCGGCGCCGCTCGCGGTCTCCCTGCTCCTGTACGTACTGATCGGGCTGGTCAAACCGGAGGACACCCCCGAGCGGGACGCGGTGCTGGCGCGGATCAACTCCGATGGCGACGGGGAGGGTTCGGCGGCGCTGACCGTACCCGGGCAGGGGCAGGCGGCCGGCGACCTGCCCAAACGGGTCTGACGTCGCCCCGTCGACCCAGGGTCGGCCTCATCCGACCGTTCGGGTGTATTGCGGCGCAGGTGGGGCGGCCGGAGCGGATCACGCTGTCACGATCTTGCTGTCCGCGCGGCACCGGGCCCGGGACACGAGAGAGAGGCCGGCACGTGAACGGTACGGGTGGCAGGGCACGCACGGCGCTGCGTACGGCGATGGGCACGGCGGGTGTGGCGGTGCTGCTGATGACCGGGGCGCCCCCGGCGAACGCGGGCGCGACGGGCTGCAACCAGCGCACGTGCATCGACGTGGAGGGCAGCGGGCTGCGGGTGGAGCGGATCGGCGCCTCCACCACCTGGAACGGCGACTTCACCGGGCACTTCCACGTCTGGGGCGGCGGGATCGACCAGAACAGCGCCACCCAGTTCTGGGGCTACCACCAGAAGTACACGGTCCCGGTCGGACGCGACCTGCCCAACGGGTCGGTGCTGTGCGCCGAGGGCTGGGAGCACACCGGCGGCGGGATGCAGTCGCGCGGCCGGGCCTGCGCACAGGTGCACTTCTGAGGTCCGGCGTGTCTCACTTGGTGTAGCCGATGTGCTCGTAGGTGATGTCGGCCATGCCGTTGGCGCCGAGGTTGGCGATGTTGGACTTGACCGCCTTGATGTCGGGGCGCTGGTAGAGGGTCAGCACGCCGGCCAGCTGCCAGATCGCGGCGTCGGCCTCGTTGACGTGCTTGAGGGACTCGGCCGGGTCCAGGGTGGTGCCCGCCTTGTCCATCAGCTCGTCGACCTTCGCGCTGCCGACCTGCGCGTCGTTGTTGCCGCCCTTGGAGTTGTAGATGTTGAACGCGCCGGTGGCCGCGAAGGGCGTGCCCATCAGGGCGTAGACCGTGAGGTCGAAGTCGTGGCGGTAGACGTACTTGTCGAAGAACTCGTTGCCGCCCACCGTCTGGATCTTCAGCTTGATGCCCACCTGGCCCAGCATCTGGGTCAGCATGGAGCCCTCATTGGCGGAGACGGGGGTGCCCGAGGGGATCACCAGGCGCAGGGACAGCTCCTTGCCGTCCTTCTTGCGCACATCGCCGCTGAGCTTCCAGCCCGCCTCGTCCAGCAGCTTGGCGGCTTCCTTGGGATCGTACTTGCTCAGGCCGTTCGAGTTGTCCTGGTACCCCTTCTGGTTGTTGACCAGGAGGTGGTTGTTCATGACCGTGGGGTTCCAGCCCAGGTTCTTCAGGTCGGACTTGGCGATGGTCTCGCGGTCCACGGCCTTGAAGATGGCGTGGCGCACCTTCACGTCGGAGAGCAGCGGGCTCTTGGTGTTGATCGTCAGGTGGCGGTAGTTGGGGCCGCCGGCCTCGCGGATCTTGGCGTCCTTGACCTTGGAGGCCTGCTTGTACGCGGAGGCGTCCGGGCCCACCTCGAAGTAGTCCAGCTCGCCGTTGCTGAAGGCGCCCGCCATGGCCTGGTTCTCCATGGCATGGAAGACGATCTTGTCGAGCTTGGGCTTGTCGCCCCACCAGTTGGGGTCGGCGACGACGGTGACGGTCTGCGCCGTCTTGTCGAAGCTGGAGAACTTGAAGGCGTTGCCGGTGACCGGGATCTTGTTGACGTAGGCGGTGTTGAACGTCTTCGCGTCGGAGAGGTACTTGGCCGGGTACAGCGGCTGGTTGTTCGGCGCGCTGAACATGGCCTTCCAGTCCGCGAAGGGCTTCTCGAAGGTGATGACGGCCTCGTAGTCGTCCTTGCCCTTCTCCACCTTCTCGACCCGGTCGTACCCGGCGGTGGCCGCGACCTTGAAGTCCTTGTCCTTGCCGCTCTGCGCGTCGACGTTGGCCTTGACGTCCTTCCAGGTGATCGGGGTGCCGTCGGACCACTTGCCCTTGGGGTTCAGCTTGTAGGTGACGACCTGCTTGCCGCCCTCGGTCTTGGAGGAGGCGTCCTGGAGGAACGCCTTGTTCATGATCTGCTCGCCCGCGGGCCCCGAGTGCCAGAAGGAGGGCATCAGCGCCTCCATCACATCGCCGGTGTCGCGCGTGGCACCGTCGATCTCCAGAACGTTCCACTGGGTGGAGAACTGCTCGATCGCCCAGTTCACCGTGCCGCCCTGCTTGAGCTTGGCGGGCTCGGTCTTGTTGATGTCCAGCGCCGACGTCTTGGGGGCGTCCTTGGCCTTGGGCGCGTCGTCGCTGCCGGAGCCGCCGCAGGCGGTCAGGGCGAGCGAGGACACCACGACGGTGGCGACGAGGGACAGCGGAACTCTGGAGTGCTTCATGGGGAGAATCCCCTTCCTTCTGGGCTTCCTTATGGGCGTAAGTGCCTTACACATCAAGCGTGTTCGGGACGGTTCTTTCCGCTGCGGGACGGATCACACGGCTACCGGGCGCCTCATACGACCTCCAGCGCCGCGGCGTAGTGGCAGGCCGCCTCGTGGTCGGCGGCCAGCGCCGCGGCGGCCGGGTCCTCCTGGCGGCAGCGCTGCTGCTCCTGCTCGCCGAGCGTGGCGAACTTGGGGCAGCGGCCCTGGAAGCGGCAGCCGGCCGGGACGTCCGCGGGACTGGGCAGATCGCCGCTGAGCAGGATTCGGGTGCGCTCGCGCTCCTTTTGCGGGTCGGGCAGCGGGACCGCGGACAGCAGCGCCTGGGTGTACGGGTGGGAGGGCGCGGTGAAGACCGCGTCGGCCTCGCCCGACTCCACGATCCGGCCCAGGTACATCACCGCGATGCGGTCGGCGATGTGCCGTACGACGGACAGGTCGTGGGCGACGAAGAGATAGCTCAGGCCCATCTTCGTCTTCAGCTCGTCCAGCAGGTTGAGCACACCGGCCTGGATGGAGACGTCCAGCGCGGAGACCGGCTCGTCCAGGATGACGAGCTTGGGCTCCAGGGCGAGCGCGCGGGCGATGGAGATGCGCTGGCGCTGGCCGCCGGAGAACTCCTGCGGGTAGCGGTCGGCGTGCTCGGGCTCCAGGCCGACCATGTCCAGGAGTTCGGGGACACGGGCCGCGATGCGGTCCTTGGCCCAGCCGTGGGTCTTCATCGGCTCGGCGAGGATGTCGCCGACCGGCATCCGGGAGTCCAGCGCGGCCATCGGGTCCTGGAAGACGATCTGCATGTCGCGGCGCAGCGCCCTGCGGTCGGCCCGCCCCAGGCTCCGTACGTCCTTGCCCAGCACGGTGACGGTGCCCGCCTGGCCCTTGCTGGGCAGGTCCAGGATCTCCAGCAGCGTGGTGGTCTTGCCGCAGCCGGACTCGCCGACCAGGCCGAGCGTCTCGCCCTCGCGGATGTCCAGGCTGATGCCGTCCACGGCGCGTACGGTGCCCACCGTGCGCTTGACGACGGCGCCCTTGGTCAGCGGGAAGTGCTTGACCAGTCCGTCCAGTTCGAGGACGGCGGGCCGCTCGGCGCGCGGCAGCCGCTCGGTGGCGTTGGGCGCGGGCAGCTCGGGGACGGGGAAGACCTGGGTACGGGGCAGCGTGTCCGTACCGATCTCGTGGGCGCGGTGGCAGGCGGTCGGGTGCGTCGCGCCTTCGGCGACCGCCAGCTCCGGCTCGCTCTCATGGCAGAGGTCCACCGCGACGGGGCAGCGCGGGGCGAAGGGGCAGCCGGGGGCGAGCGCCGACATGGCGGGCGGGTTGCCGTCCACGGGGGTGAGGGCGCCGCGCCCGGTGTCGTCCAGGCGCGGGATGGAGCCCAACAGGCCGATGGTGTACGGCATACGGGGCCGGTAGTAGACCTCGTCGACGGGGCCCGACTCCACGGGGCGGCCCGCGTACATCACCTGGACGCGGTCGGCGAAACCGGCGATCACCCCGAGATCGTGGGTGATCATGACGATGGCGGCGCCGGTGACCTCCTGGGCGGTCTTGAGGACGTCCAGGACCTGGGCCTGGATGGTGACGTCCAGGGCGGTGGTCGGCTCGTCGGCGATGATGACCTGCGGGTCGTTGGCGATCGCCATGGCGATCATGGCGCGCTGGCGCATACCGCCGGAGAACTCGTGCGGGAAGGCGTCGACCCGGCGCTGCGGGTCGGGGATGCCGACCACGTCCAGCAGCTCGACGGCGCGCTTGCGGGCGGCCTTCTTGTCCAGGTCCTGGTGGACGCGGAGCGCCTCGATGATCTGGTTGCCGACGCTGTAGACGGGGGTGAGGGCGGAGAGCGGGTCCTGGAAGACCATGCCGATGCCCTTGCCGCGGATCTTGGACATCGCGGCGTCGCCGAGGCCCAGCAGCTCCCGCCCGCCGAGCTTGACCGAGCCCTTGACGTCGGCGGAGTCGGGCAGCAGTCCGAGGACGGCCATGGAGGAGACGGACTTGCCCGAGCCCGACTCGCCCACGATGCCGAGGACTTCACCGGGACGGACCGCGTAGCTGACGCCGCGCACGGCGTGCACGGGGCCGGCTTCGCTGGGGAAGGAGACGTGCAGGTCGGTCACTTCGAGAACGGGGGCCGCCCCGTTGCGCTGCTCGGTCACCGTCCGCTGCCTTCCGTGAGGGACTTGCTGGTCGTACGGGGCTGGGGCACCCCACCCTTGGCCGCGCCCTTCGCCTTGCCCGCGGACTTCGTCCGCTTGCGCGGCCCCCGCGCCTTCGCGCCCGACGCGTTCGGGTCCAGGGCGTCGCGCAGGCCGTCGCCGATGAAGGCGATGGACAGGCCGATCAGGACCAGGCAGGCGGCCGGGAAGAAGAAGAGCCAGGGGTAGGTGGGGGCCATGTTGGTGTTCTCGGCGATGACCGTGCCCAGCGAGACGTCCGGGGCCTGGACGCCGAAGCCGAAGTAGGACAGGCCGCTCTCGCCGATGACCGCGGCGCCGGACTGGATGACCGCGTCGATGATCAGCATCGAGGCCATGTTGGGCAGGATGTGCCGGAAGATGATCACCGGCGCCGGTACGCCCATGTACTTGGCGGCCTTGACGAACTCCCGGTCCTTGAGCGTGAAGGTCATGCTCCGTACGACCCGGCCGGTGATCATCCAGCTGAAGGCGCTCAGCAGCGCGACGAACACCAGCCAGCTGGAGCCGCGGAACATCGGCGACATCACCGCGACGATCAGGAAGGCCGGCATGACCAGCAGCAGGTCCACCACCCACATCAGCACGCGGTCCACCCAGCCGCCGAAGTAGGCGGAGAAGGCGCCGACCACGGCCGAGAGGAAGGTGGAGATGATGCCCACGAGGATGCCGATGACCAGGGACTTCTGCAGTCCGCGCATGGTGAGCGCGTACAGGTCGACGCCGCCTTGGGTAGTGCCCCACCAGTGCTCGCCGCCGGGCGGCGCCATGAAGTTGAGGAAGTCGTGGGTCTTGTAGTCCCACTTGGTCAGCAGCGGCCCCACGTACGCGGCGAGGAAGAGCACGATCAGCAGGGCCAGGCCGAAGAGCGCGAGCCGGTTGCGGGTGAAGCGGCGCACGGTCAGGCGGGCGCGGGAGCTGCGGCGGTGACCGGAGGCCGGGTCGGCGGGCGGCATGGCGGCCGCTTCGGCGACGGCCTCGACGGGGGTGACGGGGGCCGGCTCTGCGGCGGGTGGTTGCTGGACGCTCATCGCGCGTTCTCCAGGGGAATGCGGGTTCGGTGGCGGGCTGTCTCGGCGCGGCGGGGCGCCTCAGCGCACCCGTACGCGCGGATCCAGTGCCGCGTACAGCAGGTCGGAGAGCAGTCCCGCGATCAGCACCAGGACCGCGGTGAACAGGCCCACGGCGGCTACCGAGTTGATGTCCTGCTTGAGGATGGAGTCGACCAGCAGCTCGCCCATGCCGTGCCAGCCGAAGGTCTTCTCGGTGAAGGTGGCGCCGGTGAACAGCAGCACGATGTTGTAGACCAGCAGCGGCACCACGGGCAGGATCGCGGTCCGCAGACCGTGTCTGACCAGGGCGTTGCGCCGTCGAAGCCCCTTGGCGCGGGCGGTGCGCAGAAAGTCCGAGCCCAGCACGTCCAGCATGGTGGAGCGCTGGTAGCGGCTGTAGAGGGCGACCTGGACGATGATCAGGGTCAGGGCGGGCAGCAGCATGTGCTGGGCGCGGTTGACCAGGGCGTCCCAGTTCCACTGCCCGGCGTACTGCGCGTCGTACTCACCGAGCACCTTCAGGGTCTGCGAGCCGCCGTTGACCGCGGTGGCGCCGATCTTCAGCGCGACGCCGATGACGAAGACCGGCATGGCCAGCACGAAGAAGGAGGCCAGGGTGGTGAAGCGGTCGAAGAATCTGTACTGCCGGATCGCCCCCAACGCGCCGATGGCGACGCCGAGTACGGAGCCGATGAGGGTGGCCAGGAGCAGCAGCCGGGTGGAGACGCCGACGCGGCGGCCGAAGTCGGCGTTGACGGAGTCGCCGTCGATGGTCTTGCCCAGGTTGCCCTGCGCTACCTCGCCCGCCCAGTGCGCGAAGCGGGTCACCACCGGCACGTCGGGGTTCATGTTGTAGTCGTCGAGCGTCTTGGTGATGGCGTGCTCGGGCAACGGCGGGTTGCGGCCCTCGAATTTGACCCGGGGGTTGAGGCTGAGACCCGCGAGGAAGTACGTCAGGGACGCGGCGACGATCACCAGGACCAGGTAGTTGGCCAGCCGGCGCAGCATGTAGCGGCCCATGTGCTGTTCCCCTCGTACGTACCGCTGTTGGCCGAAGTGCCGTTCTCGGTCGCGGCGGTGCGGTCGGGAGGGCAGCGCCCGTACTGGGGGCGCAACAGCGTCTCGGTATGCGGACGGTCAACTCGTTTTCGGGCCGCTGGTCGGCGGCTTGCGCCACATCTTGCATGGAGGTGCCACGATTGTCGACCAAGCGTTCATCAAAGCTTTCCCCTTGTGAATCCGCCTGCTTTGAAGGGCAATTCGGACGCACCGCTGCACTGCCGCAGGTGGAATCGGGGATCCTCGCGCCCTTTCGCAGGCGGCTCGGGCAGGCCGCGCACGCTGTCCGTTATGCGGACAGCGGCTGGCGCATTCAGGACGTGACGTACGTCACGGTTGGGGCGGGAACTGCCCGTCGGGGGCGGCAACTTGGGCGCCCCGCACCCGCGGGGCCTACCCGCGTGGGTAGCGGGCGAGCCAGGCCGGAGTGGAGTCGGCGGGGGTGTGCAGGGCGGGGCCCTGGGTCATCTCCATGGAGAAGTCGTCGGCGAGCTGGAGGACGGTGCCGCGGCCCTCCAGCTCGACGAGCCAGGCCGGAGGGAGCTGGGTCTCGCCGTGCAGGGCGCCCAGGAGGTTGCCGCACACGGCGCCGGAAGCGTCACTGGGGCCGCTGTGGTTGACCGACAGCAGCAGGCCGTGGCGCAGGTCCTCGGCGACCAGGGCGCAGTAGACGGCGATGGCCAGGGCCTGGGCGGCGGTGGGCTCCTCGCCGAGCGCCTGGACGCGGTCGGCGGTGGGCATGCCCTGGCGTACGGAACCCAGCGCGAGCTTGAGTGCCTCGGAGGTCTCCTCGTGTCCGGCGCGGGTGGCCAGGTGGGCCAGGGACTTCTGTACGGCGCTGTCCAGGTCCTCGCCGCGGGTCAGGCAGTGGACGACGACCGCGAGGGCGCCCGCGGGCAGGTAGCCGGTGGGGTGGCCGTGGGTCTGGGCCGCGCACTCGACGGCGAGCTGGAAGACCAGCTGCGGCTCCCAGCCGACCAGCAGGCCGAAGGGCGCGGAGCGGGTGAGGGCGCCGCAGCCCTTGGCGTCGGGGTTCTTGGGCGTCTCCAGGGTGCCCATCACCTCGTCACCCAGGCCCGTCACGCAGTCGCGGGCCGCATCGCGCCGGGAGTAGAGCCACTCCTCGCGGGCGAGCCAGCCGTCCTCCTTCTTGCGCTCGTCGGGGCCCCAGTCGCGCTGGGTGGCGGCCCAGCGCAGATAGGCGCGGTGCAGATCGGTGGGCGGGTGCCAGGCGCCGGTGTCGCGGCGGACCTGGGCCCGTATGAGCCCGTCGACGGTGAACAGGGCCAGCTGGGTGTCGTCGGTGACCGCGCCGCGCCGCCCGTAGGCCGGTACGAAGTCCGTCACGCCCTCCGCGCCGTACTCCGCGCGGATCTCCTGAAGGGACAGGCCCGCGATGCCCGCCCCGAGCGCATCGCCGATCGCGCCGCCCAGCAGCGCGCCGCGCACCCGCCCGCGGAAGTCCTGCTGTTCGACACGGCCCCATATGGCGGCGCTTGCGCCTGCCGTCGCGCTCACTGTTCCCCTCCCGAAATCCCCGGTCCCCTGTGCCGTACCGCGCCCGCGGGTGCGGTACGGCCAAGCACTCTAACTCGACCGGTAACGGTCCACTTCGGATCGGGAACGGAATGCGAACACTCGTCCCGGAGGCTGCTTTATAGCGCTTTTATGGCAGTTCCCCGGCAGTTCTGCGGCAACTGGTGCGCGGTTATTGAGGAGTTGCGTGAGGGTGGGGTTGGAGAATTGTGGGGATCGTGTGAGGGATTTTCCGGAGTTCCGGGCAGGCGCGGCCGACGGTTATTCACCTGTGGCGGCCGGGACCGCCATCAAGGTGGTCAGTTCGTCCCCGAGTACGGCCAGGCCGTCCTGCGAGAGCAGGGACTCGGGGTGGAACTGGAGCGAGCACAGCCGGGCGCCGCGCAGCGCGTGCACCTCACCGGTGTCCGGGTCGCGGCTGACGTCGATCCCCTCGGGGGCGTACGGCGAGGGGAAGCGGTCGGTGTCGCAGCGGGCCGCGAAGGTGTTGTAGAAGCCCACCGTGGCGGGGCGGCCGAAGTGGTCGATGGTGCGCTGGAGGCCCTGGTGGGGCGGGTTCTTGCGGATCAGCTCCAGGCCCAGCACCGAGCCGAGGACCTGGTGGCCCAGGCAGACGGCGGCGAACGGACGGCGGGATTGAAGCAGTTGGCGCACCGCCGCGCGCAGGGCGGCGATCTTGGGGTGGTTCTCCTCGCGCGGATCGCCCGGCCCCGGCCCCACCAGGACCAGGTCGAAGCCGCCCGGCGCGAAGGGCTCGTCGTAGCGGCGGACGGTGACCACCAGGCCCAGCGCGCCCAGCTGGTGGCCGAGCATCGCGGTGAAGGTGTCCTCGCCGTCCACCACCAGCACGCTGCGGCCGGTCAGCGCGGGGCGCTGGTACTGCCCCGAGCCGGCGTTCGGGGAGTGCAGCCAGTACGGGGCCAGGGTGTGATTGCGGCGCCGCAGCGCACGGCGCACCTCGGGGTGTTCGGCGATGGCGGGCGCCGGGGCGCCGATGGAGGGCAGCGGCCGCACGGGCGCGCGGACGGCCTCCAGGAGGGCGGCGCTCTTGGCGCGGGTCTCGGCGGCCTCGGCGTCGGGCCCGGAGTTGCGTACGAGGGTGGCGCCGACGCTGACCCGCAGCCGGCCGCCCGCGCCGATGTCGGCGGTGCGGATGAGCACCGAGGAGTCCATCCGCCGCGCGCCCGCCGCGTCCCGTCCGATCAGGGCGAGCACCCCGCTGTAGTAGCCGCGCCCGTCGGGCTCGTAGCGCTTGATGACCCGGCAGGCGTTCTCCAGCGGGCTGCCGGTGACGGTGGGCACGAACATCGTCTCGCGCAGGATCTCGCCCACCTCGCGCGAGGAGCGCCCCGACAGGTGGTACTCGGTGTGCGCCAGGCGGGTCATCTCCCGCAGGTAGGGGCCGTGCACTCGGACACCGGGGGCGCAGATGCGCGCCATCATCTTCAGCTCCTCGTCCACGACCATGTAGAGCTCGTCGCGCTCCTTGGGATCGGCCAGGAAGCCCAGGGCGCCGGGGACGGTGGGGCCGGTCGCGGGGTAGCGGTAGGTGCCGCTGATCGGGGTCATGGTCAGGGCGCCGCCGTTCAGGCCCACGTGCCGTTCCGGGGTGGCGCCGACCAGGGTGCGCTCCCCGGTGTGGATCAGGAAGGTCCAGTACGCGCCGGTCTCGCGGGCCAGCAGGCGGCGGAAGACGGTCAACGCGGCCCGGGTGGGCGGGCCTTGGACGGTGGCGGTGAAGGAGCGCTTGATGACGAAGTTGGCGCCCTCGCCGTGTCCGATCTCCTCCGTCATGATCCTGCGGACGATGTCTCCGTAGGCCGCGTCGTCGAGGTCGAAGCCCGCCTCCGCCAGGCCGAAGGGCCGGTCGGGCAGGGCTTCGAGGGTCTGCTCGACGCTGGCGCTCGCCTGCTCGCGTACGGACATCGCCAGCAGCGGTGTGCCGTCGTCCCGGTGGTCGAAGCCGCGCTCGGCGATCTGCCGGAAGGGGACCAGCACCAGCAGTTCGTGCCGGTCGCGGGCCGCGGGGCCAGGCCCGGCGGGCAGCGGCAGCGCGTCCAGGCCGGGGACCGGGGCGAGGTCGCCGGTCAGGATCTCGACCCGGCCGTGGCCCGCCGAGTGCGGGCGGTGCAGCAGCGCGAACGCCGGCGGGCCGGGTGGCCCGCCCGGTGCGGCGGGGCCGGCCGCACCGGCCCCATCAGCCACTTCGACGGCGAGCAGAGCCCCAAGACGTGCGGTTACCGAATCACTCACAAAAGACTCCCCCGGAATATTCCACGTGCCGGCTATACCCAACTCGCCTTTTCCTGCAATTGAGTTTGTCAGGACGCGGCGCGCGGCGGCCACTACTCACACGGGCCATGGCCAGCCCCACGTGCAGGCTTGTCAACGGATCCTGGCTGCTCACATGAGTAGTCTTTTCTGACGCGCCGTCCGGCTACCGTTGGAAAACGCCCGCCCCATGAGCCGGGGCGGCATCGCCATTCATTCGGCTGCTGCACACCAAATGTTTGGAGATACGTTGCGCCTGATACGAGGGCGGTCGACAGCGGCTACGGGGGTCGGTGTTTCATGAACGTCGCTATTAACTGGGCGGGTCTCGACGAATCGCAGGGCACGCTCGCCGAGCACGAGATCCACAGCTGGCGTTACCTGCCGGCCCGCCAGCAGCCCGGCTGGGCCGACGACTGGCTGCTCGCCGAGATCCGCAGGGACCTGGCGGGCCTGCCCGAACTCGTCGACGGGGACGAGGCCGGCGCGCTGCGGCTGCTGCTGGCCGAGGTGGCAGCGGGCCGCCGGCAGGTCGTACAGGCCGGTGACTGCGCCGAGGACCCCGCCGAGTGCGTGCCCGAGGCCCTGGACCGCAAGGTGGGGCTGCTGGACGCGCTGGCCGGGGTGATGCGGATCGGCTCGGGCCTGCCGGTGCTGCGGGCGGGCCGGATCGCCGGGCAGTTCGCCAAGCCGCGCTCGCAGCCCACCGAGACGGTCCGCGGCGCGGAACTGCCGGTCTTCCGCGGGCATCTGGTCAACGGGCCCGAGCCCACTTTTGAGGAGCGCAGGCCCGACCCGCTGCGGCTGCTGCTGTGCCACCGGGCCGCCGCCACCGCCACCGCCCACCTGCGCCGCCAGCACGACGCGGCCGCGGCGCCGGTGTGGACCAGCCACGAGGCGCTGGTGCTGGACTACGAACTGCCCCAGCTGCGCCGGGACACGGCGGGCAGGCTGGTGCTGACCTCCACGCACTGGCCGTGGATCGGGGACCGCACACGGCAGCTGGACGGCGCGCACGTACGGCTGCTGTCGGCGGTGGCCAACCCCGTGGCCTGCAAGGTCGGCCCCAGCATGACGCCCGGGGAACTGCTGCGGCTGTGCGAGGTGCTGGACCCGGCGCGCCAGCCGGGCCGGCTGACCCTCATCGCGCGCATGGGCGCGGGGCGGATGGCCGAGCGGCTGCCGGCGCTGGCCGCCCGGATACGGGACGCGGGCCACCCGGTGGTCTGGCTGTGCGACCCCATGCACGGCAACACCGTGCGGGCACCGGGCGGCCGCAAGACGCGGCTGCTGACCTCCGTCACCCAGGAGATCAGGGAATTCCAGGCGGCGTTACGGAATTGCGGGCTCCATCCGGGCGGGCTGCATCTGGAGACCACTCCCGAACCGGTCGTCGAATGCCTGGACGATGAATCCCAGCTCGAACGGTGCGATGGTCCCTACACGACACTGTGCGATCCGCGATTGAACGTAAAACAGGCCATTGCCGCCGCCGAATCCTGGAATTGAAAGGACCATCCCGCGTGCCCACCGTGCAGAACATCAAAGCACTCGACCGGATTCGGGAAATCGTCGCCACGGTAATGGAGACCGCCCCGGAAGAGATCGCAACCGAAGCCCACTTCTATGACGACCTGTCACTGGACTCCCTGGAAAAGGTGGAGATCGCCGTGCGGATCGAGCGGGAATTCACCGTTCCGCTCAGCGCCGACGAGGCGGCCGAGGTGAACAGCGTGGCCGACGCCCTGGACCTGCTGCGCCGCAAGGGGGTCGTGGACCGATGACGGCAGCGACCCCACGCGCCCGCACCGCCACCGCCGTTGAAGTGACGTCCAGGAGGAGTGGTCCCCGATGGAGCTAGTGGAACGACTGGTGGGCAGGCATCTGCGGGCGGGCTTCGGACACCGCGTCGCCTACGTGGACCCCGACGCCGGCGAGGTGACCTACGCCGGGCTGTACGAAGCCGCGCGCGGGTACGCGGGCGCTCTCACCGAGCGCGGTGTCCCCTGTGGCAGCAGCGCGCTGGTGGTGGCGGACGACTCGGTGGCGACGGTGGCGGCCGTACTGGGCCTGTGGTGGCACGGCTGCGTGCCGGTGCCGGTCAGCCCCGCCCTGTCCATGCCCGAGATCCGCTTCATGGCCGAGGACTGCCGGGCGGCGCTGGCCCACTTCGACGCCCCGCCGGCCAAACAGCAGGCGCTGCTGGAGGAGTTCGCCGCGCTGCCGTACACCACGGGAGAGAGGGTCCGTACGGCCTTCGGACCGCGGCCCGACCCCGGCGCCCACCTGCCCCTGGCGGCGGCAGCGCCCGCCGACTGGCCCGCGGGCCGCGCCGCCCTGGTGCAGTACACCTCCGGCAGCACCGGCTCCCCCAAGGGCGTGCTGCACGCCGCCACCGGCATCGAGGCGGTCAGCGCGGGCGTCGGCTCGCTGCTGCGGCTGGACCGCGAGGACGTGGTGCTCTCCACCGCCAAGCTCTCCTTCGGCTACGGCTTCGGCAACTCCCTGATCCTCCCGCTGGCCGCGGGCGCGCGCACCGTGGTGCTGCGCGGCGGCATGGACGCGCACACCGTCTCCGCCGCGCTGCGGCGCCACCGCCCCACCGTGCTCTTCTCCGTGCCCCGGATGTACGCGGCGCTGCTGGCCCTGGCCGACAGCCACGGCGCGGCGGCCACCGACTCGCTGCGGCTGGCCGTCACCGCCGGCGAGCACTGCCCCGGGCCCCTGGTCGAGCGCGTCCAGGAGACCTTCGGGGTGCCGCTGGTCAACGGACTGGGCGCGACCGAGGCGCTGCACATCGTCGTCGCCACCCCGCCGCACGCCGTCACCGCGGGCGCGACCGGGCGCGCGGTGCCCGGCGTGGAGGTGACCGTACGCGACGACGACGGGCGACCGGTGCCCGACGGAACCGAGGGGCGGCTGCACATCGCGGGCTTCTCCGTGGCGCTGGGCTATCTCCACCGCGCCGAGGCCACCCGCCGCACCTTCGCCGCCGGTGGCGCCTTCACCGGCGACATCGTCCGGCGCGGCGAGGAGGGCGAGATCTGGTACCTGTGCCGGGCGGACGACGTGCTGAACCTGGGCGGCCACAAGGTCGCGCCCGCCGAGATCGAGGCGGTGCTGCGCGACGTGGACCAGGTCGCGGAGTGCGCGGTGGTCGCCGGGCAGGACGCCAACGGGCTGGAGCAGGCCGTGGCGTACGCGGTGCCGGTGGCGGGCGCCGACCACGCGGCCGTGCGCCGCGCGGTGCTGGCCGCCGTACGGTCCGGGCTGGCGCCCTTCAAGCGGCCCGCCCGTGTGGAGGTCATCGACGTGCTGCCCACCACCTCCACCGGAAAGCTGGCCCGCAACCGGCTGCGCGAATCGGCGGGCCGCCGATGAGCTGGGACATCACGGGCATGGGCGCCGTCGCCGGGATCGGCGCCACCCCCGAGGAGATCTACGGCGCGCTGTGCGAGGGCCGCTCGGGGCTGTCCCGGCTGCGCGCCTTCGACCTGGCCCACTACCGTGCGCACCAGGCGTACGAGATCGACGACCGCACCGGCGAGGGCCACGACCAGCCGCTGCGCGCCACCCGCTGGCTGCTCGGCGCCGTCGAGCAGGCGCTGGCCGACGCGGGCCTGACCGGGGACGCGGGGCGCTACCCGGTCCTGGTGGGCACCACACTGCGCGAGCAGCGCTCGGCCGAGCTGTGGTGGCGCCATCAGGCCCCGCTGGGCATGGGGGACCTGCACTTCGGCACCGCGCTGCGCGAACGCTTCGGCACCGCGCGGACCTACACCTTCGCCAACGCCTGCGCGGCCGCCCTGTACGCGCTCGGCATGGCCACCGACCTGATCGAGCTGGACCTGGCCGACACCGTGGTGGTGGCGGGCACCGACTCGATCACCGAGAGCGCCTTCGGGACGCTGGACCGCGTACAGAACGAGACGCCCGTCGCACTGCGGCCCTTCGACCGGGCGCGCGCCGGGATGCTGATGGGCGAGGGCGCGGTGGCCGTCGTCGTACGGCGAAGCGGCCTGTCGGGCACGGGAGTTCACGCGGTGCTGCGCTCGGTGAGCATGAACTGCGACGCCGGGCACCCCACCGCGCCCGACCCGGTGACCATCTCCTCGGCGATCCGGGACGCCTGGCGCCGCGCGGAGGTCAAGGCCGAGGAGATCGACCTGGTGATGCTGCACGGCAGCGGCACCCGGCTCAACGACTCGGCCGAGGCGACGGCGGTGAGCGGGGTGCTCCAGGGCACCGGCGCCGATCCGCTGCTGACCGCCGTGAAGTCGATGACCGGCCACACGCTGGGCGGCTCCGGGCTGCTCAGCCTGGTCACCGCCGTCCTCGCGCTGCAGCACGGCGTCGTACCGCCGGTGCTGGGTCTGGACGACCCGATCGAGGAGGTGGCCGGGCTGCGGCTGGTCCGCGAGCGGGCCGCGGCGGCACAACTGTCCACGGCACAGATCAACGCCTTCGGCTTCGGCGGGATCAACGCGGTGGCGATCGTGGGAAACCCGGAGAACCCGGGAAACCCGGGAGAGGGGACGTATTGATGCCGCCGGCTCCACCGATACCGGCCACCGCGGTGATCACGGGAGTGGGCATCGCCGTACCCGGCCTCCAGGAGGCGGGGGACCTGCTGCAACACCCGGACGCGCACGGCGTCTTCGAGCCCGTGCCGGGCGGCGGCTTCGACCCCGCCACCGGCCTCAAGGGCCGGGAGATGCGGCACAAGGACCGCGCCTCGCGCCTGGCACTGCGGGCGGTGGCGCCCGCGCTGCGCGCCGCGGGGCTGCTCACCGACGACGGCTACACCGGGTCCGGGCAGACCACCGCGGTGGTCGTCTCCACCAACCTGGGCAACCTCGACAGCGTCTGCTCCTTCGCCGACACCATCGCCGAGGAGAGCGTGACCGGGCTCAGCCCGCTCGGGCTGCCGCACACCTCCAGCAATGTCATCGCCGGCTGGGTGGCGATCCAGTACGGGCTGCGCGGGCCCAACATCACCGTGTGCAACGGGGCGACCAGCGGTGCGGACGCGCTGTTCTGGGCGCGCAATCTGCTAGCCGTACGGCGGGCCGAGACGGTCGTCGTCATCGGCGTGGAGCCGGACACCGAACCGGCAGCGCGGCTCCTGGCGGACGGGTCGGGGCGCGGTGTGCTGGACGGGGCGGCGGCGCTGGTGATCGAGCCGGCCGCGCGGGCCCGGGAGCGGGGCGCCCGCGCGCTGGCCACGCTCACCCACAGCGCACGCGCCGCCGATCTGGCCACGGCGGCCTCGATGGCGCTGCGGGCGGAGGCGGAGGGCGAGCGCACGGCGGTCGGGCTGTGGCTCAACTCGCCCGACCAGCAGGCGGGTTCGCCGGAGCTGCCCGACCCCGCGGGGCGGCTGGCCGGCGCCTACCGGATCGATCTGGCGGACCGGCTGGGCCACTGCTCGGGGGCGCTGGGCGTGCTGCAGTGCGCGGCGGGCACCGCGTATCTGGCGGGCGGCGGCCCGGGGCCGGTGCTGGCCACCAGCGGCGGCGCCGAGGGCGACGACGCGGCGGCGGCGCTGCTGCTGACCGGGGCGGGTGAGGCGGCGTGAGCACACGGGAAGCGGCCGAACTCGCCGTACCGGACAGCGCAGTGGAGCGCAGCGGCAGGCGGGTGGTGATCACCGGGCTGGGGGCGATCTCCCCGCTGGGCTCCGGCGTCCGGGCCTTCTGGCGCGGGCTGGCCGCCGGCGGCAGCGCTCCCCGTACGGTGCCCGGCCCCGACGGCACGATGGCGCACCGGCTGATGTACCTGGTCCCGCCGGGGGACGTCCCCGCGCGGCCCGAGCGGCATCTGCACGTGGCGCTGGGCGCCGGGCCGCGGATGGCGGTGGCCGCCGCCCGGGAGGCCGTCGCGGACGCCGCGCTGCCCGAGGACGTACGGTCCCAACTGCCCGTCGTCCTGGGCGTGGAGATGGGCAACGCGGGGATGCACGAGGCGCGCCGGGCCGTGGCCGCGCACGGCGGCCCCACCGAAGCGGCCGGGGCCCGCTGGTCGCCGCTGACGGTGACCGCGGCGGCGGTCGCGGGCGCGCTGGGCACCTACGGCGCCGCCACCAGCATGGGCAACGCGTGCGCGGCCAGCGGGTACGCGGCGGCCGTCGCCGCCGACATGATCCGCTCCGGCGAGGCCGACGCGGTGCTGACCGGCGGCGCGGAGGGCCCGACCCGGGTGGGCATGGGCGTCTTCAACCGCCTCGGCGCCGTCGACCCCGTACGCTGCCGCCCCTTCGACCGGGCGCGGCAGGGCACCATCTTCGGCGACGGCGCGGCCATGCTGGTGCTGGAGTCGGCCGAGCACGCCGCGGCCCGCGGCGCCCGGGTGTACGCGGAGCTGGCCTCGGCGTCCTTCAGCTGCGACGCCCACCACCCCACCGCGCCCGACCCGGACGCCACCCAGGCCGTGCGCGGCATGCGGCAGGCACTGGCGGACGCGGGGCTCAAGCCCGGCGACATCGGCTCGGTGGTGCCGCACGGCACCGGCACCCCGCTCAACGACGTGGTGGAGAGCCGCGCGCTGCACGAGGTCTTCGGCGCGCGCTGCGCCCAGTTGCCGCTGCTCAGCCTCAAGGGCATGATCGGGCACACGGCGGGGGTGGCCGGGGCGTTCGGGCTGCTGGCCGCCGCGCTGATGCTGCACCACCGCCAAGTGCCGGGCAACGCGCCCCTGGAGGACCAGGACCCCCAGTGCGCGGTGTGGCTGCCGCAAGGCGGCCCCGTACCGCTGGCCGAGCCCGCCGTCATGGTCAACGCCTATGCCTTCGGCGGCAACAACGTCTCGCTGGTCCTGGCGGGCGCGCGGCCCGGCGCCGCGCACGGGGAGGCGGCGTGAACGGCCCCTCGCTCGCCCTGGACGTCCTCGGTCTGGGCGTGGCGCTGCCCGGTACGGACAAGCCCGCGCAGGCCCTGTCGGTCCCGGCGGCCGGGGCCGGCTGGTTCGAGGTGGCCGCCGCGCTGCCGGGACGCGGCTACAAGCGGCTGCCGCCCGCCTGCCAGTACCTCCTGGCCGCCACCCGCAACGCCCTGGCGGACTGCGGCGACGCCCTGGCGGCGGTGCCCGCCGAGCGGCGCGGGGTGATCGTGGGCACCAACAACGCGGGCCTGGCGCTGCACGACGAACAGGACCGCACGATCATCGAGCGGGGCGCGGACGACATCGCCCCGCTGAGCGCGCCGTACTTCGCGACGAGTCTGTTCGCCGCGCGACTGGCCACCGAGCACGCCGTCAACGGCTTCACGCTGACCGTCAACTCGCCCCGTACCGCCGCGCTGGACGCCGTCCGGGCCGGGGCCCGCGCGCTGGCGGCGGGCCGGGCCGAGGTCCTGGTGGTGGGCGCGGCCGAGGAGACGCTGCCGCCCGGCGAGCCGGGCGCCGAGGGCAGCGACACCGGGGCCGCCGCGCTGATCTGCGTCCCTGCCGCAAACCGGCCGCGCACCGGCACGTACGGAACCGTGCGGGTACGCAGCGCCTTCCTGCCCCCGGGCGGCGACCCGGCCACCGCGCTGGCCGGCGCCTGGAGCGCGCTGTGCGCGGGCGCCGCGCCCCCGCGCGTGGAGGCGGTGCTGGACGACTCGCCCGCCGGTGTGGCGGTGGCGAACTGGCTGGCGGGCCGCGCCGAGGGCCTGACCGTCCACCGGGCCGGGGCCGGGGCGCTGACCCCGCTGCGCCACCTGGTGGCACCGCTGGCCTCGGGCGAGGACCCCGGGCGCCTGGTGGTGACCGCCTCCGCCGAAGGACATGTGGCCCTGGCCCGCCTGAGCGCCAGGGACATCAACCACCCCCATCCGAAAGGGAATCGGGAATGATCACGGAAATCCGGGGGACCTGGTCCCTGGTCCTGGGCGTCTCCAGCGGCTTCGGGCGGGCCACCGCCAAGGCCCTGGCCGAGCGCGGCGGGAACATCGTCGGCGTGCACTTCGACACCGCCGACGGCGCCGAGGCCGCCGCCAAGTTCGCCGACGAACTGCGCGCCACCGGCGCACAGGCGCACTTCTTCAACCTCAACGCGGCCAGCGCCACCACCCGCCGGGAGGTGGTCGCCCAGGCCGCCGAACTGACCGGCGGGCAGGGCGTACGCATCCTGCTGCACTCCCTGGCGTTCGGCTCGCTGCTGCCCCTCGCGCCCACCGAGCAGCGCCCGGAGACGGTCACCTCGCGGCAGATGGCGATGACCTTGGACGTGATGGCCAACAGCCTCGTGTACTGGGTGCAGGACCTGCTCGGCGCCAATCTGCTGCCGCGCGGCGCGAAGATCTACGGGATGACCAGCGCGGGCAGCACCCGGGTGCTGGACAGCTACGGGCCGGTCTCCGCGGCCAAGGCGGCGCTGGAGGCGCATCTGCGGCAGCTGGCGGTGGAGTTGGCGCCGCGCGGGATCGCGGCCAACGCGCTGCGCGCGGGCACCACGCTCACCCCCGCGCTGGAGAAGATCCCCGGCAGCGCCGCGTACGCCGAGGCCTGCCGGGCCCGCAATCCGCACCGGCGGCTCACCGAGCCCGAGGACGTCGCCGAGGCGATCGTCCTGCTGTCGATGACCGACTCGTCGTGGCTGACGGGCAACGTCATCGGCATCGACGGCGGCGAACTGATCACCGCCTGACCCCGACCGCACCACCCACCAACTGCCAACCACCAACCACCAACCACCACGCAACGCCTGGAAGGAACACCATGACCACCACCTCCCGGAACACCGCTTTCGACACCGAGGAACTGCGCTCGCTGATCGCCGACGCCCTGGAGCTGCCCGAGGAGGAGGTCACCGACGAGGCGCACTTCGTCAACGATCTCCAGGTCGACTCGCTCATGGCGCTGGAGATCGTCGTCAACCTGGAGAAGACGTACCACATCAAGATCGCCGAGTCGGACTTCAAGCAGGTCACCAGCCTGGTCCAGGTCCGCGACCTGGTGACCTCCAAGCAGGCCTGACTCCCGCCCCACGCCCCGACGAGCAAGGAGAGACAACGACATGCCAGCCAGCTCCCGTCCGGTCGCCCTGGTCACCGGCGGCTCCCGCGGCATCGGGGCCGCGGTGGTGACCCGCCTGGCCCACGACGGGTTCGACGTGGCGTTCTGCTACCGCTCCGACTCCGCCGCCGCCGAACGCGTCACCAAGGAGGCCACCGGGCACGGCGCCCGGGTGGCCGCCCACCCCGTCGACGTCGCCGACCCCGCCGCGGCCCGCGGCTTCGTCGAGCGGGCCGAGAGCGAACTCGGCCCGCTGGACGCCGTGGTCACCAACGCCGGTGTGGTGCGCGACAACCCGCTGGTGCTGATGGGCGACGACCAGTGGCGCGAGGTGATCGCCACCAACCTCGACGGCACGTACTCCATCTGCCGGGCCGCCGTCTTCTCCTTCATGAAGCGGCGCACCGGCTCCATCGTGACGATGTCCTCCGTGGCGGGCGTGTACGGCCACGCCGCCCAGAGCAACTACGCGGCCTCCAAGGCGGGCATCATCGGCTTCACCCGCTCGCTGGCCAAGGAGGTCGGCCGGTACGGCATCCGCGCCAACTCGGTGGCCCCCGGCCTGATCGAGACCGACATGACCTCCGAGCTGACCGACGACGCCAAGAAGAAGATCCTCCAGGACGTCCCCCTGCGCCGCCTGGGCACCCCCGACGAGGTCGCCGACCTGGTGTCCTTCCTCGTCTCACGCCGCGCGAGCTACATCACCGGCCAGGTCCTGGGAATCGACGGCGGGCTAGTGGTGTGAAGCAGGACCGGAACCGGGGGGCCGGTATGAGGGGGCGGGTGGCGGCGGTTCTTGTTGCGCCGCTGGAGGCGTTCCGTACGGCGTATGCGGCGTTTCATCCGCCGCGGGCCGAGCGGTGTCGCAAGCCCGGGCAGTTCGGGCTGGTGGCGCGGGAGTTCACCGTGTACGGGGCGGACGGGGTGCGGCTCGCGGCCTGGCTGTGCCGGGGCGCGGACCGGGGGCGGGTGGTGGTGCTGGGGCACGGGCTGGGGCTGGAGAAGTCGCGCAGCCTGCCCTACGCCCGCTTTCTGCACCGGGCGGGGTACACGGTGGTGCTGTTCGACTTCCGTAATCACGGCGGCAGTTCGCACGACGCGAGCTTCGGCGGCTACGACGGGCGCTTCGCCGACGACGCGGTGGCGGTGGTCCGGCAGGTGCGCGCGCTGCCCGACTTCGCGGGGGCGCGGCTGGCGCTGTACGGCTTCTCGCTGTCCTCCTTCGCGATGCTGCGCGCGCTGGAGCGGCTGCACGGCACGGTGGACGCCGTCGTCTGCGACAGCGGCCCGGCCTGCGACCCGCCCGCCATCTCGGTGAACCTGCTGCGCCAGGGCCTGCTGCCGCTGCCGGAGGCGATGCGCCGGGGCGCGGCGAAGGCCGTGGTGGAGCGGGTGTTCAAGCTCCTGAACCGCCGCACGATGGGCGCCGGCGCCCCCTGGCCGCCACCTCCCTCGGCGGCGGGCTACGCCACCACGCCGCTGCTCTTCATCGGCGGCGGCGCGGACGCGGTGGTGCCCGCCGAGGAGGTTCTGCGGCTGGCCCGCCGCTACCCGCGCGCCGAGACCCTGGTGGTCCCCGGCGCCCGGCACCTGCGCGCCCTGTGGGCCGACAAGGAGCGCTACACCCGTACTGTGCTGGAATTCCTGGAGCGTTGCCTGGCCCCGGACACCCCGGGGGCGGACACAACTACCGGCGAGACGACCAGGGCGGTGCGCTGATGCGACTGGGACTGAACCTCAGGTACCTCGGGAGTCTGGGCGCGGGCCCGGACCCCCTCACGGCCGCGCACTACGCGCAGGAGGCCGAGCGGCTCGGCTACGACTCGGCCTGGACCTCGGAGGCCTTCAGCTCGGACGCGGTCTCCGTGCTGGCCTACCTGGCCGCGCACACCAGCAGCATCGGCCTGGGCACCGCCGCGATGCAGATCCCGGCCCGTACACCCGCGATGACCGCGATGACCGCGGCCACCCTCGACATCGTCTCCCAGGGCCGCTTCCGCCTGGGCCTGGGCGTCTCCGGGCCGCAGGTCTCCGAGGGCTGGCACGGGGTGCGCTTCGACCACCCGCTGGCCCGCACCCGCGAGTACGTCGACGTGGTGCGCACGGCGCTGCGCCGCGAGGACCTGGCCTACAACGGCGCGCACTACCGGCTGCCGCTGCCGGACGGCCCCGGCAAGGCGCTGCGCCTGGGCAACCGGCCGCGCCGCAAGGATCTGCCCGTCTATCTGGCGGCGGTGGGCCCGCGCAACATGGAGCTGGCCGGGGAGATCGCCGACGGCTGGCTGTCGGTGTTCCTGCGGCCCGACGCGGGCGGCGAGCACCTGGAGCGGCTGCGCGCCGGCCGCAAGCGCGCGGGCAAGGGCCTGGACGGCTTCGACGTGGTGGCCGCGGTGCCCGTCGTGGTGGAGCAGGACCTGGCCGTGTGCGCGGACCGCGTACGGATGTACACCACCCACTACCTGGGCGGCATGGGCAGCCGGGAGCAGAACTTCTACAACCGCCTCGCGGTG
The DNA here is from genome assembly GCF_058245575.1 of Streptomyces sp. UF-297. Classification (NCBI taxonomy): domain Bacteria; kingdom Bacillati; phylum Actinomycetota; class Actinomycetes; order Kitasatosporales; family Streptomycetaceae; genus Streptomyces; species Streptomyces sp. UF-297. The sequence goes on from NZ_JBSIBZ010000025.1 coordinate 66,322, forward strand.
CGCATGGGGTACGGGGATGCCGCGCGCCGCGTACAGGAGCTGTATCTGGAAGGGAAGCTGCGCGAGGCGGCGGCCGCGGTCCCGCAGGAGTTCCTGGACCGCACCTGTCTGCTGGGGCCGGTGGACCGGATCGCCGAGGGGCTGCGCGCGTACGCCGCGGCGGGGGTGACGACGCTGTCGGCGATGGTCTTCCCCACCGGGGTCGAGGACGGCGTACGCACGCTGCGCGCGCTGGCACAAGCACTGGAGAAGTCGGGCGTGGGCGCATGACGCCCGTGCGCCGGGCCACAACGGGTCCGGCCGGGGACAGGCCAGGAAGGGACGCCGCTTCGTGTATGACGTCATAGTGGTGGGGGCGCGGGTCGCCGGGTCCCCCACAGCGATGCTCTTCGCCCGTGCCGGCTACCGGGTCCTGCTGCTGGAGCGGGCCCGCTTCCCGCGCGACACGCTCTCCACCCTCTACATCCACCAGCCCGGCGTGGCCCACCTCAAGCGATGGGGGGTGCTCGACGAGGTCATCGCCACCGGCTGCCCGCCCATCGACCGCTCCCGCCACCAGGTCAAGGACGTGGTCCTGACCGGGTGTTCGTGGCCGTCGGACGGGGTCAGCGCCGCCTATGCGCCGCGCCGCCATCTGCTGGACGCCATCCTGGCCCGCGAGGCGGTGGCCTGCGGGGCGGAGTTCCGCGACGGCTGCACGGTGGAGGAGCTGCTGCGCTACGACGGGCGGGTGGTGGGGGTGCGCTACCGCTCGGGCGGCCGCACCTTCGAGGAGCGGGCCCGTCTGGTGGTCGGCGCCGACGGGATGCGCTCGAAGGTCGCCGAACTCGCGGGCGCCCGCATCGAGTCGGAGGACCCGATGCTGACCTGCGTGTACTACGCGTACTGGTCCGGCATGCGCACCGGCTTCGAGGTGTACCAGAGCACCGGCAGGTGGGCGGGGTTCCTGCCCACCGGCGACGGGCTCACCCTGGTGGCCACCTACTTCCCGATGGCCCGCTTCGCGCGGGTGCGCACCGACATCCGCGGCGCCTATCTGGCGAACATCGCCGCCGTCGCCCCGGGCCTGGCCGACCGCCTGGCCGAGGCCACCCAGGAGGACCGGATCTACGGCACCGGCGAGCAGCGGAACTTCTTCCGGCAGGCCTCCGGGCCCGGCTGGGCGCTGGTGGGCGACGCGGGCCACCACAAGGACTCGCTGACCGGCAAGGGCATCACCGACGCCTTCCGGCAGGCGAGTGCCCTGGTGGAGGCCGTCGGGGACGGGCTGCAGGACCGGCCCCGGCTGGAGGAGGCGCTGACGCGGTACGCCAAGGAGCGGGACGCGCTGGTGCGGGACGGCTACCACGACACGCTGCGCGCCGCCGAGCTGCGCCCGGGGCGCCGACTGCCGCTGATGCGCTCCATCGCCGACGACCCGGAGATGATCGCCCGCTTCTACTCCGTCATCTCCGGGGTGCTGCCCTCCAGCGAGCTGATGACCGAGGAACTGCGGGCGCGGGTCGGCGTCTGACGCCGCGGCCGCCGGTGAAGGCGGCGCCGGGCCACCGCCGCGTGGGCGGTGGCCCGGTTCCGTACCGGTGTCACAGGGCGGGCACCGGGCTAGCCGAGGATGTCGGGGTGGGCGGCCACCGAGCGGAAGTACTCCCGGGGGCCGGCCAGGAGCCTGCGCTCCTTGATGTCGAACACGCCGCCGACGTTGAACACCTCGGCGACCAGGGTGCCGTCGGGGCGGGTGAAGCGCTGCTCCACGCGGAAGGACTTGCCCTCCCCGAAGACGAAGGCGCAGCTGATGTCGACCTCGTCGCCCGCGACCACTTCACGGTGGTACTTGACGGTGGTCTCCAGGTTGATCGGGCTCACCCCTTTGGCCAGCAGGTCGCCGTGGTGGATACCGGCGGCCCGCAGCAGCTCCCAGCGGGCGTGCTCGGCGTGCTGGAGGTACACGTTCCCGTTCAGATGCCCCTGGGCGTCGGTCTCGTAGACGCGGACGGTGATCCGTACGGTAAACGGCTTCGCCATGCTGTTCCTCTCTGGTCCGGGCCGGTCCGGCCCGGGCTGGACAGTGCCGGTCCGTCTGCGGCGGTCATGCTCCGTAGGCGACGTAACGGGCCACCTCCACCCGGGAGTTGATGTCCAGCTTCCGGAAGATGGCCCGCAGGTGGTAGTTGACGGTGTGCGGGGACAGGCTGACCCTGCGCGCCACCTGGCGGTTGGTGAGGCCGTCGCTGACCAGCCGGGCGATGGTCCGCTCGGTCTCCGTCAGCGCCTCCCATCCCAGGTGGGCGCCGCTCCTGGCGGAGCGGGAGGGCACCGCGGCCGGCGCGCCCTGCTCGTCCATGAACGCCCGTACGCGGTCCACGTCCGCCTTCGCGCCGATCTGCTCGAAGCGGTGCAGCGCGGAGCGCAGGCTCCCCGCCACCAGGGCGCCGTTCTTGCCCTCCTCCGCCGCGAACAGCATTCCGAGGTCCTCGTCAGCCAATGCCCCCGCACACGGGCTGACATGGTCCCTGGAGGCCCGGCGCAGCGCCCCGGTGTCCCGCTCCAGCAGGCCTCTGGCGTGCGAGGCGGACACCGCGACCGTCGGGTACTGGCGGTTGGCCGCCGCCAGGCGTTCGGCGGCGGTGACCACCGTCGTCGCCAACGCGATGTCCTCGGCGGCCAGCGCGAGCCGTACGAACCAGGGCGCCGCGCCCGCCTCCTCGACGATGAGCTGCGGTGCGGTCAGGAGGTGGACGTACCGGGTCGTCAGCAGCTCGGCCGTGCGCCGTGGCCCGAGCTGTGCGGTGGCCACCAGGCACTCCCCCCAGTCGAAGTGGATCGAGGGAAAGACGGTGGTGTCCGCGCCGACCACGGCCCGGCAGCGCCACACGTAGTCGGCGGCCGAGGACAGGTCGCCGCGGCGCAGCGCGACCAGGATGAGCACGGCCTGGCCGACGGGGACGGCCCAGCCGCCGCCCGACTTCGCCGCGGCCGCCAGCCCCGCCTGCGCCGCGTCCTGGGCCTCCTGCAGGCGGCTGGACTGGAGCAGCAGTCTGGCGCGGGTGATCAGCGGCGCCACCATGTGGGCCGGATCGCCCAGCGCCTCCGCCTCCTCCCGGGCGGTGTGGATCATCCCTTCGGCCTCTTCGAACTGGCCGAGGTCGGAGAGTTTGGAGGCCAGTGCGAGGCGTACGTAGGGCCGCCACATGGGCGGTGAGTACGGGCTCAGGCTCTCCGCCGCCCGCCTGCCCCAGCGCAGCCCCTCGGTGAGATTGCCCGCCGCCCACTCCAGGTTGGACATCAGCACCGTGGCGGTGACCACGTCCGCCGCGCCGCCGTCGCCGGTGTGGGCCTCCAGCGCCTCGCGCGCCCGGTCCATCACGCGCTGCTCGTTGTCGGCGAAGAGGGAGACGATGGTGCGGGCCATGCGGTCCGCGCGGTCGGGGTCGGCGGCCGCCGAACCGGCCGGGGCCGGTACGGCGGCCAGGGACGCGATGAGCTCGTTGCGCAACTCCTCGGCCAGGCCCATCGGCAGGGGCTCCCTGCGGACGCTTCTGGCCAGCAGCAGGGCCGGCACCATCCGGCGGGCCAGGCCCGGTCCGGTGGTGTGCGGTGCGGGCTGCGGCGCCACGGCCGGCGGGCCGCTGGGCTGGGCCGGGACGGCGAGGCGTCCGGGGACCGGCGGGTGCAGGGGTGTGGTGCCCGCCGACAGCGAGGCCAGTGGTGTCGTCGGGGGCATCGGCGTGATCGCTGCCCCCGCGTCGATCGCGAGCAGGTGCGTGCCGGGCGCCAGGGCGTGCGCCGGCCCTTCCTGCACGGCGCCGGGCATCGGGCCGGTGAGCAGGAGTTCGGGCGTCAGCGGTGTCTGGACGCCGCGCCTGCTGCGCAGCGCGCCGACGTCCTGGCACAGCGCGCGGCGCACCGCGGCGGGCAGCGCCTCCGCGATGGACCTGCGGACCAACTCGTGCTGGAAGACAGCCTGTTCGCCGGGGCAGATGAGCAGCCCCGCGGCCATCGCCTCGTTGAGTGCCGGCAGCATGGACGCGGTGGTCTCCCGTTGCATCGCGGCCACTTCGCCGATCATGAAGGATCCGCCGACCGCGGCGGCCACCTGGACGAGCTGCCTGGCCTTCTCCGACATGGAGTCCAGCCAGTGCAGCGCGATATCTCGTACGCGCTGTGGAATGCGCTCCTCGACCAGCTGCGCCAAATCCCCCAGAATTTCCACGGAGCCCTCTTCGCGGAGGCCTTCCGCCAACTCCACTATCAGCAGGGGATTTCCGCCCGCGCCCTCAACCATAAGGGCGAGTTTCGCGTCCGGCCGAGCGCCCAGGACGTCCGTCACAAGCTCCAGGGAAACCTCGTCGGACACCCGCCCCAACTCGATACGGGAGGACCGGCCGGCCTCGCCGGACAGCCTCCGCACGGCCCGGCTGTCATGGTGGGCGCGCAGCCCGATGAGCCTTATCAAAGGGGCGGTTCTGCCGAAGTGCGCCAGCGAGATCACGGTATTGGCGAATTCGGCGGAGGCGTCGTGGAAGTTGTCCACGACGACCAGTCGCGGCTGCGCCTCGGCCGTGGGCCCGCAGTCCAGCGCGGCCAGGAACGAGGCGATGCCGCCCACTCCCGGCAGCCCGCCGACGGCGGGCATCGGGAACGAGGTGACGGCGAAACCCCGCTGCTCAGCTGCCAGTTCGGCTTCCAGGAGCAACCGGGTCTTGCCGACGCCGGGCGGCCCCTGGACGATCAGTGTGCCACTGTGCCCTTCGGAGCCCGCGGCGAGCATGTCGGCCACGCGCCCCCATTCCTGCTTTCGACCGAGAATCCGAATGCCTTCGGTACGTTCCGTCATAGCGCCTCAAATTTTTGGAGCCGACGAGAAAGTCACGATGCCGTTCTGGTGTGCATGGATGGAGCGACAGGTCATGAAGAACTCTCCTGCAACTGGGCGAGCAACTCATCGAACTGTGGCTCACACCACACTCGCACGGCAACCGATCGCGTGTGCGATCATTAGCGCAATCGCCATGTGATCTACATCTCACGGCAGTCAGCGGCCGTGAGATGGGCATGCTCTCTTCATGTCCGAGTACGAGTGGGACCGCACCACCATGGCCGTCGTCGCCTGCGCCCTGTCCGGCGACAGCGAAGGCGCGGTGGAACTTCTGCGACCTCTCCCCCAACGCGATGTGTGCCATATCGCCGTCCGGCTGGCCGCCATGGCAGCAGACGCGCTCATCGCCGCGGCGGAGGACACCGGGGGCGACCGGCGGGAGGCTCTGGCGCACTGGCAGCAGTGCATCCTCCAGCACGAGTCCGAACACAACACCGACTAGCGGTGGCCCGGGTGGCGCACGAGGCCCGGGAGCCGCACCGGGTGTGCCGTTGTCACCGGGCCGGCGGCCCGAGGGCAATGAATGCGGCATCCCACGATCGTGACAGCCCGCGCGGGCAAGGTCGACGCAATTGTTTGCCGGGCGGACGCCGAACACCCGCGCCCCGTCCGGTGGTTGAGCGCTCATGCATTCGGTCCTGCAATGGTCGCGCTTTCCATCATCCTGGCGAGCGTGCCGCCGAGCGCTTCCAGCCGCTCGCCGTCCGCGCCGTGACAGCCCGCCAGGTCCCGTACGCCCAGCTGTATTTCGGCCGGCACCTCCCAGGCCGCGCCGGGCAGCAGGTCGCGCAGCGCGCCGTCCACCGCGCTCCAGTCGGCCAGCGCGCACCGGCTGACGACGAAGGCCGCCGCCGAACCCGGCACCCCGGCCTCCGGGCGCGCACACCGTGACCTCAACGCGTCCCACTCCCCCGCGAGTTCGGCCACCCCGCGCTCGGCGCTGCCCGTCAGCGCGGCCTCGTAGCCGACGTACGGATCGTCCGGGGCCAGGGCAAGGGCCGCCTCCAGGGCGCGGCGGGCGTCGTCCGCGCGGCCCGCGCGGCGGTGGCAGCCCGCCTGGAGCGCCAGTGCGTGAGCGCACTGGCGGTCGCACTCGGTGGCGCGCTCGAAGTCGGCCAGCGCCTGCTCCGTGCGGCCGAGGAAGAGCTGGACCCGGCCGCGCAGGAGACGGCAGCGGACGCTGTCCTGGCCGAGCTCCACGGCCCGGTCCAGGTCCTCCAGGGCGGCCGTCAACTGGCCGCTGGCGCAGCGCACCTGGCCGCGCAGCAGCAGGAGTTCCGGGGCGTCCGGGGCGTCGCGCAGCTCCCTGTCGATGTCGGTGAGCGCGTCGGCGGGGCGGCCCAGGAGCAAGTGGAGCTCGATGCGCTGCTCGGCGAGCCAGGCGGCGCCGAAGCGGAGGTTGCTGATCCGCGTCAGTTCGGACAGGGCCTCCTCGCGGCGCCCCAGGTACCGCAGGACCACGCCCCGGTGGGCGCGGGCCCACACATAGTCCGGGTTGATGGCCAGCGCCCGGTCGAACTCCTCCAGCGCGTCCTGGTACCGGCCCATCATCCGGTAGGCCTCGGCGCGTTCGGCCATCGCCCAGGTGTAGGCGGGGCGGCGTTCGATGGCGCGGGTCAGGCCCGCCAGCGCCTCCTCGTACCGCGACAGGCGGCGCAGGCAGGAGCCACGGCTGGCGACGGCCCAGGTCAGGGACGGGTCGAGGGCCAGGGCCCGGTCGAACTCGGCGACCGCCTCCGCGTGCCGGCCCATCATGCGGTAGGTCTCGGCCCGGTTGGACAGGGCCGTGGCGGAGCCGGGGTCCAGCTCCAGGGCCCGGGTGAAGTCGCGGACGGCGCCGTCGAAGTCGCGCATCCGCTGGCGGGTGACGCCGCGGCCGACGTGGCCCTTGGCGTAGCCGGGGTCCAGCTCCAGGCAGTGGTCGTAGTCGGCCAGCGCGGCGGGCCAGTCGCTGCGCCGGCGGTGGGCCCGGCCGCGCAGCCGGTAGACGCGGGCCTGCTCCTCGCCGCCCCGGGCCAGCAGCGCGGTGAGCACCTCGGGCTCGGCGCCCCCGTCGGCCGTATCGTCGGTGCACGCCGCATGCAGCCGACCGCCCCACTCGGCGGCCTCCTCCACGTCGCCGTCCTCGCCCGCCTCCACGAGCGTGCGCGCGATGCGTCGGACCGCCGCGGCGGCGTACTCGGTGGCGTCCAGGACGTCGGTCAGGGCCTGTGGCAGGGCGGTGCGGGCGTCGGCGCACAGGCCGTGGTAGATGCCCTGCAGCCGGTGTTCCAGCCACCGTTCGTCGGCCCACTGCTCCTGCGGCGGCCTGCCGTGGGCGAGTTCGGCGCAGCGCGCGGCGGCGGCGTCGGCCAGCCTGCCGTGCCGGGCCGCCCAGGTCTGCGGGGAGCGGCGGCGCTGGAGCCGCAGCATCGCCGTACGCACCACCTGGTGGTACTGCCAGCTGCCGGCGCGCTCGGCGACGAACGGCAAGGAGCGCAGCCAGCCGAACTCCCCCGCCGCGTCCGGGTCGACGGCCAGCCGGTAGACGTCCTCGTCCAGCGTGCGCGGCAGGGCGGCCGCCAGCGCCGCCTGCCGACGCACCGGGTCGCTCTCCCACTTCAAGAAGCGCTCGACCGCGGTGTCGCTGGGGTCGTCCACCGCGTCGGGGCCGGGCGGGCGGTTCTCGGCGAGGGTGGAGACCAGCACCGGCAGGCCGCCGGACAGCCGCCAGATCTCCTCCACGACCCGCTCGTCGGTGATCTGCCGGGCGGCCAGGAACTGCCGGGCCTCGGTGGCGGTGAAGGGGTCCAGCGCGATGTCGCTGACGCAGTCCAGGTAGTCGGCCCAGCAGCGGCGGTCCAGCTCGGTCTGGCCCGCCAGCGTCACGACGACATTGAGCGCCAGGGGCCCGTAGCGGTCGCTGACCAGCACGTCGCGCAGCCAGGTGTCCAGGAAGGGGCCGGTGCGCTCGTAGGTGTCGAAGAACAGCGCCAGCCAGGGCACGTTCTCGGCCACGGCGCCCAGGTCGCGTACGAAGACGGGGGTGAGCGCGTCCAGGGGGCTGAGGACGAGCTGGACGTCGTCGGGGCTGCGCAGGCGGGCGCTGAGCAGTCCGCGCAGCCGGTCGGCGCCGCGCGCCACCTGCCCGGGGTCCACCGCGCCGGCCAGCGCGCCCACGCCGGGCACCAGGCCCAGCCCGGCCAGCCCCGCCCGGGCGGCGGCCAGGCTGCCCGTGGAGGGCCCGGTCTCGTGCTGCGCCTGCGGGCCCTGGACGGCGGACTCCGCCTCGTGGCGCCGCTCCCGGTAGGTGGCCAGCAGTTTGTCGAAGGCTTTGAGCGGGTGGCCCTGGCGCTCCAGCTGGGCGCTGATGGCGGCCATCGCCTCCGGGACGCCGGTGGTGCCCTCGTCCACGCACGCGGTCGGCGCGCCGTGCCCGCGCGCCGTCTGCTCGAACTGCCGCACCAGCGAGGTCTTGCCGACCCCCGCCTGCCCGTGCACATGGAAGAGGAACTGATGCGCCTCGTCCTCCGCGTCCTGCCCGAAGTTGTCGTCGAACACGGCCAGTTCGCTGCGGCGGCCCACGAACCCGGCCCTGCGCCGCCTGCCGATCAGCTCCTGCCTGGACGGTCTGGGCGCTCCCGACGGTCTGGACGCTCTCAACGGCCTTGGATGGTCCACCGCACCCCTCCCTCTACGACCCGTGAGCGCAGGCTAGCGCCCAACGGGCCGGTGAGCGGAGGGGCTCGGGCCACCGCCTGAGCTGGTGGAGCGGCCCGCGACGGCTGGCGGGACCACCGTCCCGCGGCACCGGCCGCGGCGCCGGCGCGGTCAGTCCAGGACCGGCAGCAGTTCCGGAAGATGTCCGTCCGAGGCCAGCGCGGCGTCCTGGCGCTCCTGGGGCACCGGGCCGTAGGTGGTCGTGCGCGGCCGCGCCGGACGGCCCGCCGCCTGTGCGATGCCCACCAGGTCGCGTATGGAGCGGTACGAGCCGTAGGAGGAGCCCGCCATACGGGAGATGGTCTCCTCCATGAGCGTGCCGCCCAGGTCGTTGGCGCCCGAGCGCAGCATCTCGGCGGCGCCTTCCGTGCCGAGCTTGACCCAGCTGGTCTGGATGTTGGTGATGTGCGGGTGCAGCAGCACCCGGGCCATGGCCGTCACCGCGCGGTTGTCGCGGGTGGTGGGGCCGGGGCGGGCGATACCGGCGAGGTAGACGGGGGCGTTGGTGTGGATGAAGGGCAGGGTGACGAACTCGGTGAAGCCGCCGGTCTCCTGCTGGATCTGTGCCAGCAGCCGCAGATGGCCCAGCCAGTGCCGCGGCTGGTCCACGTGCCCGTACATCATGGTCGAGGACGAGCGGATGCCCAGCTCGTGGGCGGTCCTGATGACCTCGACCCAGGTGGCGGTGGGCAGCTTGCCCTTGGTCAGCACCCAGCGGACCTCGTCGTCCAGGATCTCGGCGGCGGTGCCGGGGATGGAGTCCAGGCCCGCGGCCTTGGCCTCGGTCAGCCACTCCCGTATCGAAAGGCCGGTACGGGTCGCGCCGTTGACGACCTCCATGGGCGAGAAGGCGTGCACATGCATGCCCGGGACGCGCTCCTTGACCGCCCGCGCGATGTCGAAGTAGGCCGTGCCGGGCAGGTCGGGGTGGATGCCGCCCTGCATGCACACCTCCACCGCGCCCACCTCCCAGGCCTGTTGGGCACGGTCGGCGACCTGCTCCAGGGAGAGGGTGAAGGCGTCGGCGTCGGTGCGGCGCTGGGCGAAGGCGCAGAAGCGGCAGCCGGTGTAACAGACGTTGGTGAAGTTGATGTTGCGGGTGACGATGTAGGTGATGTCGTCGCCGACCGTGGCGCGGCGCAGGTCGTCCGCGATACGGCAGAGCGCGTCCAGGGCCGGGCCGTCCGCGTGCAGCAGGGCCAGCGCCTGGTCGTCGGTGAGCCGGGTGGGGTCCTCGGCCGCCTGCCCCAGCGCCGCGCGCACGTCGGTGTCGATGCGCTCGGGCACCATGCCGGGCGCCGCGGCCTCGCGCAGCGCCTCCCAGTCGCCGTAGACCTCGTCGAAGTCGTTGCGGCGATCGCCGGTGCGGCCTTCGGTGTCGATGGTGCGGTGCAGGTCCGTACGGCCCGAGGACGCCAGCGTGAAGCCCTCGTCGGGCTCCTGCCAGGGGTGGCCCTGCACGACGGCGTCCGGGAGCGCGAGGCCGGTCTGCGGGTCGGCCAGCGCGCGGACGTGGGGCAGCAGGCGGGGGTCCATCCAGGGCTCGCCGCGCTGGACGAACTCCGGGTAGACGCACAGGCGTTCCTCCAGGCGGAAGCCGGCCGCCGCGGACCGCTCGGCCAGCTCCTCCAGCTGGGGCCAGGGCTTTTCGGGGTTGACGTGGTCGATGGTGACCGGCGAGACGCCGCCCCAGTCGTCGATGCCCGCGCCGATGAGGCGGGCGTACTCGCCGTCGACGAGGTTGGGCGGGGCCTGCAGATTGCCGGAGGGGCCCATGATGTGCCGGGCGACGGCGACGGTGGCGACCAGGTCGTCCAGCTCGGCGTCGGGCATGCCGCGCATCGCCGTGTCCGGCTTGGCGCGGAAGTTCTGGATGATCAGCTCCTGGATGCCGTGGTAGGAGCGGGAGACGCGGCGCAGCGCGAACAGCGACTCGGCGCGCTCCTCGACGCTCTCACCGATCCCGATCAGCAGCCCGCTGGTGAACGGCACGGAGGAGCGCCCGGCGTCCTCCAACACCCGCAGCCGCACGGCCGGTTCCTTGTCGGGCGAGCCATAGTGGGGCATGCCCGGCTCGCTCCACAGCCGCTCGGCGGTGGTCTCCAGCATCATGCCCATGGAGGGGGCGACCGGCTTGAGCCGCTGGAAGTCCGTCCAGGTCATGACGCCGGGGTTGAGGTGCGGCAGCAGCCCCGTCTCCTCCAGGATGCGGATGGAGATGGCGCGTACGTAGGCGATGGTGTCGTCGTACCCCTCGGCCTCCAGCCACTCGCGGGCCTCGGGCCAGCGCTCCTCGGGCTTGTCGCCGAGCGTGATCAGCGCTTCCTTGCAGCCCAGTTCGGCGCCGCGGCGGGCGATGTCCAGCACCTCGTCGGGGGACATGAACATCCCGTGCCCGGCCCGGCGCAGCTTGCCGGGGACGGTGGCGAAGGTGCAGTAGTGGCACTTGTCGCGGCACAGGCGCGTCAGCGGGATGAAGACGCTCCTGGAGTACGTGATCACGCCGGGGCGGCCCGCGGCCTCAAGGCCGGCGTCGCGCACCCGGGCCGCCGAGGCGCACAGGTCGGCGAGGTCCTCGCCGCGCGCCTGGAGCAGCACGGCGGCTTCGGTGACATCCAGCGCCACACCGTCGCGGGCCCGTTTGAGCGCACGGCGCATCGCGTTCGCCGTCGGTGCGGGCCGGTCTGCCTGTGCGCTGGAAGTCATCCTCCGAGCATACGAGCGGCCACCGGCAAGACGAATGCCTGGCCACCCACCATTTGTGTGCCACTGATCACGTTATACGGAGGAAGCCTCCGCACACGCCGGGCACCCCCTGACGGTCCGTCCGCCGCGGCTTCCGGCGCAGGTCACAGGGGGTGGGGCAGGAGCGACCCAGGGGACGGCACGGCCCCCTGTGCTCACAGGTACTGCGCGTACTCGTCCAGCTTGCGCAGCACCTCACCCTCCCCTGCCGACGGCAGCCCGACCACGACCTCCCGCACCCCCATCTCGCGCAGCCGCGCCAGCTTTCCGGCCGACGGCACCACGGCGTAGGGCACCACCTCAGGCTCCCCCTCCCGGCCCGCCGCACGCCACACCTGCCGCAGCTGGGGCAGAGTTTCGGCCAGCCCGGCACCGCCGATCGGCAGCCAGCCGTCCGCGTACTCGGCGATCTGCGCGAAGAGCTTGGGACCCGCCGCCCCGCCGACCAGCGTCCGCGGGGCGCCCTTGACCGGCTTGGGGTACGCGTGCGACGCCCGCACCGACCCGAACTCACCCTCGTACGCGGTTGGTTCGTCCGCCCACAGCGCCCGCATCAGCGCCATCCGGTCGCGCACCGCCGAGCGCCGCGTCGCCCAGCGCACCCCGTGGTCCGCCGCCTCCTCCACGTTCCACCCGAAGCCCACGCCGAAGGTGAGCCGGCCGCCGGAGAGGAAGTCCAGCGTCGCGACCTGTTTGGCCAGATCGATCGGGTCGTGCTGGGCGACGAGCGTGATGCCGGTGCCCAGCGTCAGCCGCTCGGTGACGGCGGCGGCCTGGCCGAGCGCGATGAACGGGTCCAGGGTGCGCCCGTATTCACGCGGCAGCGGCTCTCCCATGGGCGCCGGGGTGTCCCGGCTCGCGGGGATATGGGTGTGTTCGGGCAGATAGAGCCCCGCGAAGCCGCGCTGCTCCAGCTCGGCCGCCAGCCGCAGCGGCCGGATCGTCTCGTCGGTCAGGAAGATCGTGGTCGAGATCCGCATACGGAACACCTCCGGCTCGGCAGTACGCCCCTTACTACCGGCCTCTCACGGCTCAGTCCACCACGCCGCAGCGACGCGGGGCCGATTCCCGACCGTCCTCTTCCCTTGTCCATCCGTTCACGGCTGAATACCAGAGTTCCATCGCGTAACGGGATTCCACCGCGTACCGGAGCCCCGCCGCACCACCCCTGTCCCGCCCGACGACCCTGGGAGCCGACGGCATGTGCGAGGACGGCACGAACGACAAGGACGGCACGGACGGCACGGACGGCACGGACAGAGAGGACCGCACCGGCGGCACCGACCGCACCGGCGGTGGCGCGAAGGGCGCCCTCGCTCGGCGCGCCGTGCTGGTGACGGGAGCCGCCGCGGCGCTTACGTTGAAGGGCGTGAGCTTCGCTGGAGCCGAACCGGCACCGGGCGCACGCCGCCCGGGCAACGAGTCCCGCGTCATCACCGGCCATCTCGACCCGGGCGCGGCCGACTACGTCTACCTGCCCGTCGAAGTGCCGCGCGGGGTAAGGGAGATGGCCGTCTCGTACACCTACGACCGCCCCACCGTGCCGCAGGGCACCGTCGGCAACGCCTGTGACATCGGCATCTTCGACGAGCGCGGTACGGACCTGGGCGGCAAGGGCTTCAGAGGCTGGTCGGGCGGCGCCCGCACGGAGTTCTTCCTGCGCGCCGACGACGCCACGCCGGGCTATCTGCCCGGCCCTCTCAACTCCGGCACCTGGCACATCGTCCTGGGCCCGTACACCGTCGCCCCGCAGGGCCTGGACTACCAGGTCACCGTCACCCTCCGCTACGGGAAGCCGGGCCGCCCGCCGAAGGCCGTGTACCCCCCGCAGCACGCCAAGGGCCGCGGCCGCGCCTGGTACCGCGGCGACAGCCATCTGCACACCGTCCACTCCGACGGCAGGCGCACCCCCGCCGAAGTCGCCGCGCTGGCCCGCGCCGCCGGGCTGGACTTCCTGACCACCACCGAGCACAACACCACCTCCTCGCACCGCGCCTGGGAAGGCCTGTGGGGCGAGGACCTCCTCATCCTCACCGGCGAGGAAGTCACCACCCGCAACGGCCATGTCGTGGCCATGGGCACCGACCCCGGCATCTTCATCGACTGGCGCTACCGGGCCCGCGACAACGCCTTCGGCAAGTACGCCCGCGCCATCCGCCGGGCCGGCGGCCTGGTCATCCCCGCGCATCCGCACGCCACCTGCATCGGCTGCAACTGGAAGTTCGGCCTCGACGACGCGGACGCGGTGGAGATCTGGAACGGCCCCTACACCCCCGACGACGAGATCTCCCTCGCCGACTGGGACAGCACCCTGGTCGCCTACGCGCAGGGGCGGCGCGGCCGCTGGCTGCCCGCGGTCGGCCACAGCGACGCGCACCGCGACCCGGACGTGGTCGGGCTCCCGCAGACCGTCGTCCTGGCCGACGGCCTGTCCCGTACGGCCCTCCAGGACGGCATCAGGGCCGGCCGCGTCTGGATCGCCGAATCCTCGAAGATCGACCTCGCCTTCACCGTCGAGACCGCCGATGGCACCACCGCCTCCGCCCACCGGGCCGGGATCGGCGAACGCCTCCGCGTCGCCGACGCCACCCCCGTCATCGCCCGCCTGAAGGTCACCGGCGCCCCCGGCTGCTCGGTCCGCTTCCTCACCGACCAGGGCCAGCTGCACACCGCCCCGCTGCCCGACTCCGGCACCGGCACCGTCGCGTGGCGCACCACCCCCCAGTACGCCTCCTACGTACGCGCCGAAGTCCGCCACCCCCCGCTCCTGCCCATCCCCGGCATCCCCGGCCCGATGGCGGCCCTGACCAATCCGGTGTTCCTGGGCCGGTGGTAGCGGCTCGCCACCGTGCCATCGCAGCCGTACGAACAGCCGCCCAAGTCCGCCCCCACCGGCCCGCGACTTCACATCCACACGCCGGCCCATCAGGGGCGCGAGGAACCGCGCGAACACCCCCCACCGGCCCGCAGATCCCCAACCGCCCCCCGGCAGACCCACCAGGGGCGCGGGGAACCGCGCGAACGCCCCCCACCGGCCCGCGGTTCCACGACCGCACGGCCCGCGGAGTGCCGGGCCGTGCGGGCCCCGCCCCGTACGGCATGCTGGCCACGGCGCCAACCACAAGAAGGGGCCCGCCACTTGACGACTACGGGCAGCCGCGGCGCACGCCGGACGGTCACCACGGCGGGCCCCGCCGCACTGGGCGCCGCCGTGGGCGCGGCCATCGTCATTCCCTCCCCCTTCCTCGGCGAGCCCCGCTGGCCGGTCTGGGCCGCACTGGCCATCGGGCTCACCGGCACGGCCGGCGCGGTCTTCACGTACGGAAGAACCCGCTGGCAGCAGCTGCCCGACACCGAACGCCCGCCGCCGCGCACGTTCGGCACCCCCCTGCTCCTGCTGCTGACCGGCACCCTCGCCATCGGCCTCGTCCCGCACGCGGTGGGCCACAACTACGGCTGGCGCGGCTCCGCGCTGGTGGCCGTGGCCGTCCTCGGGGGCATCCCGGCGGCCGCGACCGGCCTGGCCGTCCACCGCACCGCCCGCGCCCCCACCTGGGCGGAGTCCCGCGGCCACGGCGAGCAGGTGGCCTGGCTGATCGACCGGCGCCGGCTGGTCAAGGAACTCCTCGTGGTCAGCGGCAGCCTGGTCGCCCTGTCCACGCTCGCGCTGGGCGCGGCGGCCCAGATCCAGGGCGATCTGGTCGACGCGGGCCGCCTCGCTCCGGAGCAGGCCGTGACGCCGCAGGTCGTCGTCATCTTCGGCTCGTTCGGGTCGCTGACCGTCACCTGGATCTTCGGCCCGGCCGCCGGTGCGCTCAGACGCCGGGGCCGGCAGCTGTGCGCGGAGCTCTTCGACATCGCCGGGGCGTGCGACGCCGCCGAGATCCTGGACCGCGCCGAGCAGCGCCAGAAGCTGGAGGCGGTCCTCGGCGCGGACGCGGGCCTGTTCGCCGACCTCCAGTCCGGCCTGGCCCTGCTCTCCCCCCTGATCGTCGGCGCAGCCGGCCTCCTCCTGCCGAAGTAGCCCGCCCCCACCCGGGCGCCCGTCACCCGAAGACGTCGGCGACGTCGGCGGCCACACCGACCGCCGCCGGGGACGGGGCGGCTTCGGGAGCGGGCGGGGCGAAGGAGACCGACCCCAGGACGTGGGTGAGAAGGGGGAAGTAACGCTCCCACTCCTCCAGGTCGTTGGTCATGAAGCAGAGGACCGCGACCTGGCGGCCGTGGGGGAAGGGGAGGAAGAACTGCGCCTGCCGGACCAGCTCCACATCCCCCTCATCGGTCTCCCCCGCCTCCGGTCCCGCGTAACGCCCGGCGCCCGGCACCGCCCGGTCCTCCACCACCCCGACCGCCGGCCCGCACGGCAGCAGCATCGTCGCCACCTCGCGGTGCTCACCGGTCCCGCCGTCCTGACCGGCGAGTTCGGCCGCGGTACGCCGGGCGAAGGTCTCACGGGGTCCGGTGGGCTGGTCGCGGACGAAGACGGTGAGCATGCCGCTGGTGAGCGTGGGCTCGTCCTCGTCCACCCGGTAGAGGCAGCTGGAGATGTGCACGACGTCCTGCGCCAGCAGCTCCAGCAGCATGACCTCGCTGCTGGCGACGTAGGCCAGCTTCCGGTCCGGCGACTCGTCCGGATACATGGTGTCGACGATCCGGGCGAGGCGCACCATCCGCTCGTCCGAGGGCTCGTCCAGGGGCAGTTCGGTGAAACCCTCGGGCAGGTCGAACCAGAGCGGGACGGGGTACGCGGGCAGGGGCGCGGCGGGCTCAGCCATGGGAGCCCCCCCCCCCCCCCCCGCGCCGAAGAGGCTGCCGATCCCGAGCAGCGACCCGGCCACGCCGCCCTTGCCGATCCTGCCGCTGCCCAGCAGGCCGCCCGCGCCGGTGATGGCGGTGTTGGCGCCGGTGGCCTTCGCGGCCCGGTCCGACGCGCCCTGGCTGAAGTCGCCCAGGGTGACCGCCGTCGGCGCGGCCAGCCCGAGCTGTACGGTGCCCTGTGCGCCCTTGGCGACGTTGGCGGCGACCGTGGGACTGGCTCCCAGCTCCGCTGCCGCGCGGCCAACTCCCTTGGCGAACAAGGGGTTTTCCATCGCCGCCTTCGACCCTTGGGTGAGCCCGCGGGACAGGCCGGTGCCACCGGCCCGCAGCCCCTGGGTGACCTTGGCGCCCGAGGCTGCGAACTTGGCGCCCTTCGCGCCGGCCGACACGCCTCGGGAGACCGCGCCGACCACCGGGATGGCGCCGAGCGCGTCGCCGCCCAGGGTGAGCCAGTTGTTGATGTTCTTCCCCGGCGGGAACAGCCCGCTGACGCCGTACTGGGCGGCGTGACCGGCGAACGCGGCCAGGCTCAGTACGACCGCGACGGGCGCCAGGATCGGGAGGAACAGCGCGGCGACGCCCACCACGGCCGCGGCCACGCTCAGCAGGTCGGCGCCGTGGTTCTTCACCCAGTCCCACGCCTTCTTGTACCAGGCGGGCTCCGGCGGGGCCTTGCTGTCGGCGGCGTCCCGGACCTTCTTGGAGGTGTGCTGGGCGACGTTCTCGTGGTCGCCGTGCAGGTCCTTGGCACGCTTGAGGATGTCGTTCAGGCTGGTGGTGGCGTTGTTGACCTTGTCGGTCGCCTCGTCGAGGATCTTGCGCGCGGCGTTGTAGCGGCGCTGGGCGTCATCCAGCGCGGCCTGGTTGTCGAACGTCTTGCCCGCCAAGCCGAGATCCGGCGCGCCCTTGGCGCTCGCATACGCCTCTTCCGCATGCTTCTTGTCGGCCTTGGCCTTGACCGCCTGCCGCTCCAGATCCTCGGCTTTGGGGCGGTTCTCCGTCAGCGTCCGGTGCCACTTGTCCAACTCGCGCGAGGCCTCCGTGATGGAGTCCCCGGCGTCCTTCAAATACCCCGGCAGCTTGCCGAGTTTCCCGGCGAAGGCGTCGGCCGCCTCTCCGGTCCACTCGCCCTTCCCCTTGGCAATTTTGTCCAGTACGTCATGAACGCTGATCAGCCGCTCGGAAACCTTGGCGAGGCTCGCGGACAGTCCATGGACCGTTCCGCTCTCCCCCGGCGCCGGATTGAAGCCCAGCCCGGACCAGTTACCGCCCTTGCCCGCCATCAGCCCTTCGCCCCCATGCTCTCCTTGTTCGCCTGCTCGGTGTCGGCGTAGTTCTTCTGCACCTGCCGAAGCCCCTCGTCGAGGGTCTCCACGCACTCCCGGACCTTCTTGAGTCCGTACTCCCACTTGTCCTGGAAGTGGGCACAAGAGTCATCCAGGAAGTCGAAGCCCAACCCCTTCGGCCCGATCTTCTTCAGCGCCTGAAGGCCACCGTCCAAGTCATCGGCACAGCCCTTCAGATCGTCCGCCAGCTTCTTCAAAAGCTGGACGTCCACCGTGAAGTCACTCACGTCACCGCTCCCCCGTCCTTCATGGCCCGCCATTCTTGATGTTGTCGCGCAGCCCGGCGCCGCTTTCGCTCTTCCGTGGCGATGGGCCAGCCCACCAGCACGCCGATCACGGCCGTCGAACCGAGCCAGCCCACCAGTTCACCGGACAACTCAGCGTGCCCCGGCGTGTTGGGCGAGGCTTCGCCGTCCGGGTCGGCCAGCACGGTCACGTGCTGCCCGACCTTGTAGACATCGCCGTCCTCAGGACGGAATTCACCACCGGGTACCGGTCCCTTGCCGTCGGCCCGTTCCAGCCGGAAATACCAAGTCGGCCCGGCCTTGCCGTGGCTTTCCATCCTCTTGCCGGTCACTACTGCCTCGACGCGCTCGCCGCGGAGTTGGAGCTGCAGGTCGTTCCAACCGACACCGCACGCCGCCGTGCCCAGCACGGTCAGCAGAAGGATTCCGATCCCCGCGTAACAGCCCGCTTCTCCGGACAGGAGCGCAATCGCGACGGTGTAGACGACAAGAAGCAACAACACCACCGGCACGGCCAGCCACCAACTGACCGCACTTCCCAGCAGGGCGATTCCGAGCATGGCGGCACCCGCCCCCACCGTCAGTGCGGCACCGCCCAGCACCAGCAGCCAGATACGGCGCGGCGGATCGTACCGAGGAGGCTTCTTCCGCCCCTGCTGACGCGGCTTCTTCGACGCCTTACTGGTCCCCCGTCCGGATTGCATGGAGCGCATTTTGCCACCGGGCCATGAGGGTTCCTCAAAAGGGGTGTCAATCCCTTTCCCAAGCTCTGTCGAAAACCTCGCGCAATTCCAGGAAGCGGCAATGATGAAGCCGTCACTCTTCCGGATCCGGGCACCCTCAGCCCCGGCGCCGCTTTCTCTCGTCGACGGCGACGGGCCGGCACATCAGCACTCCGAAAGCGGGCGTCGAGCCGAACCGGCCCGCCAGTTCACCGCACGGTTCGGCGTAGCCGTGGGTGGTCGGACCTCAGTCCTTCATCACCATGGCCGGTGTGGAGCGGGTCAGTATGTCGCCGCGGAAGAAGGCCGGGCTGCGGTGGTGCATGAGCAGCATGAGGACGAGGCCCAGGAGCAGGAGGCCGACGCCGATGACGAAGACGGAGCCGATGCCGAGGACCGAGCTGCCGGAGCCGTAGGACGGGTTCCACATGTCGAGGAGGGTCTTGGTGAAGACGGCGGCGAGGAGGAGGCCGCCGAGGAGGGGGAAGAGGCCCTTGAAGAGGAAGTCGCGGGCGCAGCGGCGCAGTTCGCGGCGGAAGTACCAGGCGCAGGCGAAGGCCGTGATCGCGTAGTAGAAGCAGATCATGAGGCCGAGGGCGTAGATGGTGTCGATGAGGACGTTTTCCGAGAGGAAGGTCATCACGGCGTAGAAGGCGCCGGTGGCGATGCCCGCCGCGACGGTGGCCCGGCCCGGTGAACGAAAGCGCGGGTGGATGCGGGAGAAGGACGGCGGCAGGGCCTCGTACGCGCTCATGGCCAGTACGGTGCGGGCGACCGGGATGAAGGTGGTCTGGAGGCTGGCGGCGGCCGAGGCGAGGACGGCGACGAACAGCAGGATGCCGAGGCCGGGGCCCATGACGGGGCCGGCGAGGGCGGCGAAGACGTTGTCGGAGGTGTCCGGGTTGCCGAGGCCGGGGCCCTGGTCGCCGACGCCGGAGAACATCTGGGCGGCGACGGCGGTCAGCAGGTAGGAGCCGATGAGGACGAGCATGGCCAGCAGGGCGGCGCGGCCCGGGGTGCGGGTGCTGCCCGCGGTCTCCTCGTTGACCGTCAGGCACGCGTCCCAGCCCCAGAACATGAAGATGGACAGGGACAGGCCCGCCGTGAAGGCGGAGAAGGACTGGACGGCGAAGGGGTCGAGCCAGGTCCAGGAGAAGGAGAGGGAGCCCTCGAAGGCGCCGGAGCGGGCCTTGGTGAGGGCCAGGGCGACGAAGACGGCCAGTACGGCGAGTTGGAGTCCGACCAGGGCGTACTGGAGGCCCTTGGTGGCGGTCATCCCGCGGTAGCTGATGGCCGTGGCGATCGCGATGAGGACCAGGCAGGTCAGGACGTGTACGGGCTTGTTGCCGTCGAGCGCGGAGATCGCCGGGCTGCCGGTGACCTCGCCCAGCAGGAGGTAGAAGAAGGAGGTCGCCACGCCCGCGAGGTTGGAAAGCACGATGATCGTGGCGATCACCAGGCCCCAGCCGCACATCCAGCCGATGCGCGGGCCGAAGGCCTTCACCGACCAGGTGAAGGAGGTGCCGCAGTCGGGGACCGCGCGGTTCAGCTCGCGGTAGGCGAAGGCGACCAGCAGCATCGGCAGGAAGCCCGCGAGGAAGACGGCGGGCATCTGGAGGCCGACCTCGCCGACGGTGGGGCCGAGGGTGGAGGTCAGGCAGTAGACGGGGGCGACGGTGGAGATGCCGATCACCGCGCTGCCGAGCAGGCCGACGGAGTTGCCGTTCAGGCCCTTGCCGCGGGCTGTGCCGACGCTCGTTACCGTGTCTCCGGCCGGGGGCCGGGCTTCCACCTGGGTCATGAACAGGACGTTAAGGGCTGCTGTTTCCGTATTCGGGAGGTTGAGATCCGCAGTACGGAACCTTCAATATGCATGCCGGGGCGGCCAGTTGATCAAGCAATGAGTGATTGATCGCGGGCGCGGCTCGCAGAGTGGAAGGCGTCGGGGCGCTACCGCCGGTATACGGGAACCGCAGCCCCGCCCGTTTTGTCCCAGTTCAAAAATTTCCCCGCCCGTCGCCGACCCGCCTCGTCCGACCCGCCTCATCCGATGGGCCGCACCCGCTCCGTACCATCCGCCCGGTCTCACCCGCCCCGCCTCACCCGGGCCAGACCACCGCCTGCAGTTCGCTGTACGCGTGCAGCGCGTACGAGCCCACGTCGCGCCCCACCCCGCTGCGCCTGAACCCGCCGAACGGCGCCTCCATGTTCCGCCCGACCGTATTGATGCCCACCCCGCCCGCGCGCAGCCGCCGTGCCACCCTGAAGGCGCGGGCCACATCGCCGGACCAGACGTAGTCCAGCAGCCCGTAGTCGCTGTCGTCGGCGAGCGCGACGGCCTCCTCCTCGTCGTCGAAGGGGATGACCACGACCACCGGACCGAAGATCTCCTCCCTGGCCACCCGCATGATGTTGCTGCAGTCGGCGAAGAGGGTGGGGGCGACGTAGAACCCCCGCTCCAGCGGCGGGCGTTGGCCGCCCACGACCAGCCGGGCGCCTTCCTTTCGCCCCAGCTCGACGTAGGACTCGACCCGGTCGCGGTGGGCCGCGGAGATCAGCGGGCCCAGGACCGTGCCCCGCTCCCGGGGATCGCCGACCTTCAGGGACGAGGCGTAGGCGGCCAGCTTCTCCACCAGGCGCTCGTAGATGCCGCGCTGGGCGAGCACCCGGGTCGGCGCCGTGCAGATCTGGCCGCTGTAGAAGGAGAAGGTGGTGCCGATGCCGGCCACCGCCGCAGCGAGGCCCTTGTCGTCGATGTCGTCGAAGACCAGCGCGGCGCCCTTGCCGCCCAGTTCCATCAGCTGGCGCTTCATACCGCGCCCGCACACCTCGGCGATCTTCGTGCCGACGGCGGTGGAGCCGGTGAAGCTGACCATGTCCACCTCCGGCGCGTCCACCGCGGCCGCCCCGGTCGTCGCGTCGACGCCGCTGACCACGTTCACCACGCCCGGCGGCACCCCGGCCTCCTCCAGGGCCTCGGCCATCTTGAACACCGACAGCGGGTCCTGCGGCGCGGGCTTGACCAGGACGGTGTTGCCCATCGCCAGCGCGGGCGCCACCTTGCCCGCAGCGTTGGCCCAGGGGTTGTTGTAGGAGGTGATGCAGGTGACGACGCCGACCGGGCGGCGCACGGCCAGCGCGCCGAGCACCGCCGCGGGCCCGAACGGCCCGGCCTCGTTGACCTGCGGCGGCAGCGGTGTCTCCACCGGCTCCAGGGCGCCGCGCGCATAGCGGCGGAAGCGGGCGGCGGCGACCGCGACCTGCATGCCGCGGGCCGTCGCGGTGGTCGCGCCGCTCTCGGCCTGCGCCAGCTTCGCGTACGGGCCGAGGTTGCGCTCGATGAGGCCGGCGGCCCGGTCCAGGATGCGGGCGCGCTCCTCGGGGGCGGTACGCGACCACGGCCCGAACGCCTCGCGGGCCGCCGCGGCCGCCTCGTACACCTGGCCGCGGCCGGCCACGGGAGCGAGCCCGACCGGCTCCTCGGTCGCCGGGTCGGTCACCTCGTGGTACCCACCCCCCGGCTCGACCCACCGCCCCCCGACGAACAGCCGCTGCCTCACCCCGACTTCCCCCTCACCGCCCCCGGAACCCTCGGCGCCCGCACCCCCGCCGCTCACCGCGTACTCACCGTCTCCGTGTCCCGCCCCGACCGCAGGACCGTGCCCGGCACCGCGCCGGTGACCGTGTCGTCGCGGATCGTCTCCACCCCGTTGACCCGTACGCTCACCACACCGAGCGCCTTGGAGTCCAGGCGCGGGCTGTTGCCCGGGAGGTCGTGGACGAGGGTGGCCGGGCCCGCCTCGATGCGTTCCGGGTCGAAGAGGACCAGGTCCGCGTGGAAGCCCTGCTGGATGCGGCCGCGCTCGCGCAGGCCGAGCAGCCGGGCCGGGTCGTCGGTGAGCATCTTCACCGCCTCCTCCAGACCGGCCAGTTTGCGGCCGCGCAGACAGTCGCCGAGGAAGCGGGTGGTGTACGGGGCGCCGCACATCCGGTCCAGGTGCGCCCCGGCGTCCGAGCCGCCCAGCATCACGTCCTCGTGCTGCCAGGTCTGGCGCCGCAGCTCCCAGCTGGCGGCGTCGTTGTCGGTGGGCATCGGCCACAGCACCGTCCGCAGGCGGTCGTTGGAGCAGATCTCCACCAGGCAGTCGAAGGGGTCCTGGCCGCGTTCGGCGGCGATGTCGCCCACGACGCGGCCGGTGAGGCCCTCGTTCGCCGTGGAGTACGTGTCCCCGATGACGTACCGGTCGAACTTGGTCAGGCGGCGGAAGACCCCGGCCTCCTCGCTGTCCGCGCGGCGCAGCATCTGCGCCCGTACGGCCGGGTCGGCGAGCCTGGCCAGGCGCTCGGGGACGGGCAGGCCCAGGATGTCGCCCCAGCCGGGGATGAAGTTCAGGGCGCAGTACGTGCCCAGCGACATGTTCATGGGCGTGAGGATCGGCATGGTCAGGGCGACGATCCGGCCGCCGCACTTGCGGGCCAGCTCGCCGGGTTCCAGCTGGCGCGGCACCCGTTCGGGCACGGCGGCGTCGATAGTGAGCACGTTCCAGTTCAGCGGGCGCCCGGCCGCCGCCGACATCTTCACCAGCAGGTCGATCTCGGCGTCCGCGAACCGGTCCAGACAGCCCGCGACGATGCCCTCCAGCTGGGTGCCCTCGTGCTCGCCCACCGCGCGGGAGAGGGCCAGGAGTTCCTCGGGGGCGGCGTGCCGGGAGGCCACCGGGGCGCCGTCGCCGTCGGAGTGGGTGGCGGACTGCGTGGTGGACAGGCCCCAGGCGCCGGCGTCCATCGCCTCGTGGAACAGCCGCAGCATGTCCCGGAGTTGGCCCTCGCCCGGCTGTCCGCCGACCGCGTCGGGCCCCATCACGTACCTGCGCAGCGCGCAGTGCCCCACCATGAAGCCCGCGTTGACGGCGATACGGCCCTCCAGGGCGTCCAGGTACTCGCCGAAGCCGGACCAGTTCCAGGGCGCGCCCTCCTCCAGCGCCACCAGCGACATGCCCTCGACCTTGCTCATCATCCGCCGGGTGTAGTCGGCGTCCTCGGGCCGCTCGGGGTGCAGGGGGGCGAGGGTGAAGCCGCAGTTGCCGCCGGCCACCGTCGTCACCCCGTGGTTCATGGACGGGGTGGCGTACGGGTCCCAGAACAGCTGCGCGTCGTAGTGCGTGTGCGGGTCCACGAAGCCGGGGGCGAGCATCAGGCCGCCTGCGTCCTCGCTGGTGCGGGCGGGTTCGGTGACGGTGCCGGGCGCGGCGATCACCGCGATCCGGCCGTCCTTCAGGCCGACGTCGGCCCTGCGGGCGGGCGCGCCCCTGCCGTCCACGACGGTCGCGCCCTTGATCAGATGGTCGAGCATGACGGGGCTCCTCTCCCTTGCCGTCCCTTCCTGAAGCCGCTGCCCGGTCAGGCCCCGGCCGCCTGCCGGAAGCGCGTGGTGCGGTGCACCGGATCGGTGTCGATCTTCGGGATCACATGCTCACCGATCAGCTTGATGGTGGTCATGGTGTCCTCGTACGGGACCCCGATCGGCAGCCCGAAGGAGAGCTGGTCGGCGCCGGCCTGCTCCCAGCGCTTGCACTGGGTGAGGACTTCGTCCGGGTCGCCGCAGATCATCAGCTCCTCGGCGATCAGCAGCTCGATGATCTCCTCGGTGTACTCCGGCAGGAGTTCGGGCCACTGCGGTATGCCCTCGGGGCGGGGGAAGGTGTCGTGGTAGCGGAAGAGCAGCGACTGGAGGTAGTTCAGACCGCCGCCGACGGCGATCTCGACGGCCTTGTGGTGGGTCTCGGCGCAGATCGCGGTGGAGGTCACCATGACGTTGTCGTTGACGAAGGCGCCGACCGGCTCGGCCGATTCGACCGCCGTCTTGTAGGACTCCAGGACCCACTCCATGTCGGAGACCTTCTGCACGCTGAAGCCCAGCACGCCCAGGCCCTTGCTGCCCGCCATGGCGTACGAGGTGGGCGACCCGGCCGCGTACCACATCGCGGGGTGCGCGCCCCCGTACGGCTTGGGCAGGACCTTGCGCGGCGGCAGCTGCCAGTGCTTGCCCGCGAAGCCGGCGTACTCGTCCTGGAGCCACATCTTGGGGAACTCCGCGATGGTCTCCTCCCACAGCTCCTTGGTGTGGTTCATGTCGGTCACACCCGGCATGAAGCCGAGGATCTCGTGGCTTCCGGCGCCGCGGCCGGAGCCGAACTCGAAGCGCCCCTCGGAGAGATGGTCGAGCATGGCGACCTTCTCGGCGACCTTGACGGGGTGGTTGACGGGCGCGAGGGGGTTGAAGATGCCCGAGCCGAGGTGGATGCGCTCGGTGGCGTGGGCGAGGTAGCCGAGGTAGACGTCGTTGGCGGAGAGGTGGGAGTACTCCTCCAGGAAGTGGTGCTCGGACGCCCAGGCGTACTTGAAGCCGGAGCGGTCGGCCTGGATGACGTACTCGGTCTCCTCCATCAGCGCGTGGTGCTCGGCTTCCGGGTCGGTCCTGGCCCGCGACGCGGGCACATATCCCTGCACAAAGAGGCCGAATTCCAAGGGAGTTCACCGTCCTCAATCTTCTGACGCTTCGTCAGATCCTGCTCGACTCTCGCACCGCCGCCGTCCACCGTCAATAACTGACGAGGCGTCAGACGATGCTGACCCCGGACAGCCAGCCGCCGTCGATGACGAAGGGCTGGCCGGTGATGTAGGAGGAGTCGTCGCTGCTGAGGAAGAGGGCGAGCGAGGCGACCTCCTCCGGCCTGCCGATCCGCCCCATGGGCACCAGCTTCTCGTAGAGCTGGTCCAGCGCCGCCCGGGCCGTCTCGCGGTCGGCGACGGGGGCGAGCGAGGCGGGACTGGCCATGGGGGTGTCCACCGCGCCCGGGCAGATCGCGTTGACCCGGATCTTCCGGGCCGCCAGCTCGACCGCCGCGACCCGGGTCAGGCCCAGGATCGCGTGCTTGGTGGCGGCGTACGCGCCGACGTAGGCCACGCCCGTCAGGGCCGCGTAGGAGGCGGTGTTGACGATCGTGCCGCCGCCCGCCTCGGCTATCTCGGGTGCGACGGTACGTATCCCCAAAAAGACGCCGACCTGGTTGACCTGCACGACCTGCTGGAACTCGGCGAGCGGGGTGTTCACCAGCTCGTTGAAGCGCAGGATCCCGGCGTTGTTCACCAGCCCGTCGATGGCCCCGAAGGCCTCCTTGGTGGCGGCGACCGCGCCCGCCCAGTCCTCCTCCTGACTCACATCCAGATGCACATAGCGGGCAGCGTCCCGCCCCAGCTCCTTGGCCAACGCCTCGCCCTGGTCATCCAGCACGTCCCCCAGCACGACCCTGGCCCCCTCGGCCACGAACAGCCGCGCCTCCTGCTCCCCCTGCCCCCGCGCCGCACCGGTGATGATGACAACCCGCCCGTCCAGCTTGCCCATGTCAGGCTTCCCTCCGTCGAGTTGGATACCGCGCACATGCAAGTCCGCACCTCAAAAAGGGGCGCGGGGCTGCGCCGATCTGCGGCTCCGCCGCGTGGGCGCGACCAGCCCGCCCCACAGAACCGCGGCCAAATATCCGAACCGGCCCGGCGCAGCGCTCCGCGCAGCGCGCCCGCTCAGTCGCCCAGCAACGGCGCCACCTCGGCACCGAACGCCGCCATCTGGTCGGTCAGTTCACCGCGGCTACGGCTGCGGAAGCGCACCTGGATCTGCCGCACCCCCATGGCCCGGTACTCCCGCAGCGACTCCGCCAGCCGCTCCGGCGGCCCGGTCAGCGTGCGCCGCCCGACGTGCCAGCCGGGCTCGCCCACGTACAGCGGCTCGGCGATGGCGCCGATCTCCGCGGGGGACTCGATCCCCGCCTCCTGCCGCCAGTGCGTCAGCCGGGCTATCTGGTGCGGCAGTTCGTCGCGGGTGTCCCCCTGCGGGAGCCAGCCGTCGCCGCGCACCGCGGCCCTGCGCACGGCGGCGGGCGAGGAGCCGCCCACCCAGATGGGCGGGCGCGGGGTCTGGACGGGGCGCGGCGCCTGGCCCAGCCCCTCGAAGGCGAAACGTTCCCCCTCGAAGGAAGGGAACTCCTCCGGCCCCAGCGCCGCCTTCAGCGCGTCGATCGTCTCGTCGAGTACGGCGCCCCGGCGCGCGAAGTCCACGCCGAGCGTGGCGAATTCCTCCGGTACGTGTCCGGCGCCGACCCCGAGGATCAGCCGGCCGCCGGAGAGGTGGTCCACCGTCGCGTACTGCTTGGCGCTGATCAGCGGGTGCCGCAGGCCGACCACCGCGACATGGCTCAGCAGCCGCACCCGCTCGGTCACCGCGGCGAGATGGGCGAGGGTGGCCACCGGGTCGTACCAGACCGTGCTCATCGCCCCGGCCAGCCGCCGCGGGATCGCGATGTGCTCGCAGCAGCCGAGGTAGGCGAAGCCGTGCCGGTCGGCGGTGCGCGCGATCTCCACGAGGTCGGCGGGGCCCGCGCCCGCCTCCCAGGCCTCGGCGTACAGGGTGCTCTGCGACTGGACCGGCAGCTGCATCCCGTAGGACAGCCGCCCCTCGGGCAGGACCCGCACCATATGACCCCCTTCGCCGTATCTGACGGGCCGTCATGACTGGCGGTGGGGCCATCCTCGGGGCAGATGGTTCATCAAGCAAGAGTGCCGCGAAGGGCGTTGGGCACTACAGACAGCGCGGGCACCGCCCCCAAGGGGGGTACGCGCAGGAGCCCGTCAGGCGACCGGCACCGGGCTCGGGCTCGGGCTCTGGACCGGGCTCGGGCTCTGGACCGGGCTCGGGCTCGGGCCCTGGAGCAGGCTCGGGCCCTGGACCAGGCTCTGGCTCTGGATCGGGCTCTTCCTGTCCCGAAGCCCCTGCGGCCGCGCACCGCTCTCGTACACGGGCGCCGCGGTGCCGACCACCGGGTAGCGCCGCAGCGCCGCGCGCGCCGCGGCGAAGGCGGCGTCGGCCACGAAGGAGGGGGTGCCGGGGGCCACCGCGAAGGAGACCGCGATGGGCTCGGGCGGCGGCGGCAGGACGCCCTTGGGCAGCCGCCACAGGTTCAGCGCGTCGTCGTTGTCGGCGATCAGGCACACCACGCCGAGGCCCGCCCTGGCCGCCGCCCGCAGTCCGGCCAGGTCCGGGCCCTCGTAGGCGATGTGCCAGGGCAGCCCGTGCGCGTCCAGCGTGCGCACGACATGGGAGCGCAGGTTGCACGGCTCGGTGAACAGCACGACGGGCAGGGAGGCGCAGGGGTCGGCCATGCTGGGCAGCTCCTGCCCGAACCAGGCCAGCCGCACCGAGCCCAGCGCGCGGCTGTGGTCGTCGCACGCCGGGCGGATCAGCAGCGCGAGATCGATCTCCTGGTCTGCCACTCGCGCGGCCAGCGACTCGCTCAGGCCGGTGCGCACGCTCAGCCGGGCTCCCGGCAGCCGCCGGGTCAGCTCGGCGAGCAGGTCGGGCAGGCCCTCGCCGAACTGCTCCGCGGCGCCGATGGTCAGCCGGATCTCGTCGCGGGGCGTGGTTAATCGGGCCAGCGCCTCGTCGTTGAGGGCGACCAGGCGGCGGGCGTAGCCCAGGAGTTCCTCGCCCGCCGGGCTGAGTCTGAGGGGCCGGCGGGTGCTGGTGAAGACCGGGCCGTCCAGCAACGCCTCCAGTTGGCGGATGTGCTGGCTGACCGCCGACTGCGTCAGGGAGAGCGCGGCAGCCGCGCGCCGGAAGCCGCCGGTCTCCACGATCGTGCACAGGGTGCGGAGCTGATTCATGTCCAGGTTGCGGTACATCGGCGCCTTGTCTGTGGTCGCGGCGGGGCACACCGGGTGCGGGTCACCGTGTATCTGGCCATCGCCGCCCCTGTCCACGCCCGGACGGCCATAAGTTGATCGGTTCTTGACCGTCGCCCGCGCCGCCCCAGGAGCCCGCACCGCCCCCGCGAAGTGGCCGGCACAGGGCCCGCGGAGTGAACAGCGCTCCTTATCCACTTGATGAAGAACAATAGTTTGATTGTTCCGCGCCCTGACCATACGCTCGTCCAAGCCGAGCTGAAGCGCATGTTCCGGAATTCAGTGAATGTTTTTCATCCACCTTTACGGGAAGCCGTAAGTTGCTGTACGAAAGGCTTGGGAATTGTCTCAGATCGCAGCTTCCGAAACCGACCTGTGGAACCCGGAGACATACGATGCGCTGCGCCGGCAGCTCATTCCCTCCTTTGACCTGTTGTACGACAGCGCGGTCGGCGCCGTCGCCATGACGGTCCAGGACCGCCCCCGCATCCTGGACCTCGGAGCGGGAACCGGCCTGCTCAGCGCCGCCCTGCTGCACCGCCTCCCGGACGCGGACCTGCTCCTTCAGGACCGTTCGGAATTGATGCTCAACCAGGCACGGCAGCGTTTCTCCACCACCGAGCAGGTATCCATTCGGATAGCGGACCACATGGATGAACTTCCCGCGGGTTCCTTTGACGCGATCGTGTCCGCGCTCTCCATCCATCACCTCACGCACGAGAACAAGCAGAACCTGTTCCAGCGAATTCACCAGGCGCTGCGCCCGGGCGGAATTTTTGTGAACGTCGAGCAGGTTCTCGCCCCGGCCCCCGCGCTGGAGCCGATGTACGACCAGCAGCACGAGTCCCATGTCCACGCCTCCGGCACCCCGGCGCAGGAGTGGGCGGCGGGCCGCGAGCGGATGAAGCACGACATCCCCATCGATGTCGGCGCCCAGCTCCAGTGGCTGCGCGAGGCGGGCTTCGGCACGGTCGACTGCCTGGCCAAGGACTGGCGCTTCGCCACGTACGCCGGCTGGCGCGCGGCGTAACGGGCCACGAGGCCGAGAGAGAGGGGCGGCAGCGACCGTGCTGTACCAGCGACTTGGGGAAATCGCCGACGACCGGCCCGAAGCGGTGGCGCTGCGGACGGCGGACGGCCAGGAGCTGACCTACGCCGGACTGCGCGAGCTGGTGGACCGCACGGCGGGCGGGCTGCACCGCGCCGGGGTCCGCCAGGGTCAGGTCGTGGCCTGCTCCTTGAGCAACAGCGCCGGCTATGTGGCGCTCATCTGGGCCGTGGCCCGGCTCGGGGCGACGTACGTACCGATGATCCGCGAGTTCGGGCCCGAGGACATCGCGGCGGCCCTGGAGCTGACCCGGCCCGCCCTCGTCGTCGAGGACGGCACCCGGCCCCCACTGGCCGGCGCGTCCGTCCCGGCCGTCCCGCTCGCCGAACTGGGCCGGGCCGAGCCGCTGCCGCCCGAGGCGCTGTCCACCCAGCGGGGGCCCTTCCGGCTGCTGTGGAGCTCCGGCTCGACGGGGCTGCCGAAGATGATCTCCTGGCGGCAGGACAAGTTCCTGGCCGAACGGCGCCGCTGGAACCGGCACATCGGCATCACCGAGGACGACGTCTTCTTCTGCCGCCACCCGCTGGACGTGGCGCACGCCACCGATCTGCACCTCTTCTCCGCGCAGCTCAGCGGCGCCTGCTGCGTCCTCGCCGACTCCCGGGCGGCGCCCGCCGCCCTCGCCCGGCAGCTCGCCGACAGCGGCGCCAGCGTCATCAGCGCGCTGCCCGGCCACTACGAGGAACTGGTGCGCACCGCCCGGGAGCTGGGCGAGCTGGACCTGAGCCGGCTGCGCCTGCCGCTGTGCGGCGGCACGTACGTCTCCTCGCAGGTCATCCGCGACTGCGCCGAGGAGCTGGGCATCCGCGTCCGGCAGCTGTACGGCTCCACCGAGTTCGGGCTGGCCGCGGTCAACCTGAGCGACACCGTGCAGACCGGCGCCGAGGTGTCGCTGGTGGACGGCGTACGAGCCCGGCTGGAGCCGCTGGCGCCGCAGGACCCGGACGTCGGGGAGCTGGTGCTGCGCTCCGAGTTCACCAGCGAGGGCTACCTCAACAACGACGCCGCGCACGCCCGTACCTTCCGCGCGGGCGAGTACTTCAGCGGGGACATCGCCCGCCGGACCGCGGACGGCTCCTACCGCGTCATCGGCCGTACCAACGAGGTGCTGGCCGCCGCCGGCGGGCCGCTGCTCGCCCCGATGCTGGACGCGGAGATCAAGCGGGACTGCCGGGTCACCGAGTCCGTCAGCCTGCCGAGCGACCCGGAACGCTACGGCCAGGAGGTGTCGGTGATCGTCGAGTCGGGGCCCGGCCGCGACGACGCCGCCCTTGCGGCATCGGTACGCGCGGTGCTGGACCGGCACGGCCTGACCGGGGACATCCACTGCGTACCGGCCATCGCCCGCACCGCGGTCGGCAAGCCGCACAAGTCCCTGCTGCGCGCGCGGCTGGCCCGGCCCGCCGCCGCACCTCGGACACCGCTCGACCCTCCCCCCGCGAGCGAGGGCGATCTCCTCCACTACACCCGGCACTCCGCCCGCCCCACCCTGCTGCTCGTCCCCGGCCTGGGCATGACCGCCCGGTACTTCGACCCGGTGGTGGCCGGGCTGCGCGCGGACCACGACATCGTCACCGTCGACCTGCGCGGCCACGGCGCCAGCCCCGAACCCCCGCCGGGCTGGGCCCTCAAGGACGCCGCGGCCGACCTGCGCCAGGTCATCGAGCGGCTCGGCCTGCGGGACGTCACCCTGCTGGGCTGGTCACTGGGCGCCGCCGTCGCCTACACCTACCTGGACACCTACGGCACCGACCGGGTCGGCAAGCTCGTCTCCGTCGAGATGTCCCCGCGCCTGCTGGCGGAGGAGGGCGACGGCGCTCAACAGCGCTGGGAGCACGCGGCGTTCGGCAATCTGGACGCGGCCGGGGCGCTGCGCGCCGCCCACACCCAGTGGACCGACCCGCACACCTATCTCGAAACCCTGGTCAGGGCGTGCTTCGCGGCCGGCAGCGAGCCCGCCCCCGAGGTGCTGCGCCCGCTGCTGGAGGAGTCGCTGGGCTGCTCCCGTACGGCGCTGCTGGCCCTGTGGACGGACGTGCTGGCCCAGGACTGGCGCCCGCGGCTGCACACCCTGACGCTGCCCACCCTGCTGGTCCACGGGGCCAGGAGCCAGGTCTTCCCCACCGATGTGGGCAAGTGGCTGCTGGGCGCTCTGCCCGACGCGCGGCTGGAGATGTTCTCGCACAGCGGCCATGTCCCCTTCATCGAGGAGCCCGAGAAGTTCGTCTCGGTGCTCCGCCGGTTCGTCGACGAATGAGGAAATCGTGATCGGAAGCATTGACTGGGAGATACTCCGGGCGCACGCCCAGCGGCTCGCCACGGACCACGCCGGAAAACCGGTCGCCCCCTCGGCGCGCGGACTGTCCGACCTGGAGGTCTCGGGTCCCGCCGAGATCACCGCGATGACCCGGGCCGCCGCCGCCCACAACGGCAGCGTGCTGATGTCCAGCGGCGGCACCACGGGAACGCCCAAACTCACCTATGTCCCGCACGAGATGGCCCTGGAGCGGCTGCTGCGCTCCTGGCGCCCGCTGCAGCCGGGCAATGTGCTGCTCAACCTCTACAACCCCGGCCGCATGTGGGGCACGCACTACTACATGCAGAAGCTGGCCGAGGTCAGCGGCTGCACGGTGATCCCCTCGGGCCCGTACGCCCCCGAGGAGCTGGGCACCTGGCTGCCGATGTTCCGCGACGTCGGCGTGGACGCGCTGGCCGCCACCCCCACCGGCCTCGCCGACTTCGCCGAGGGCGTCCTCAAGTCCGGCGTGGAGCTCCCCGTCAAGACCATCATCTGGATGGGCGACCCCTGGACCGAGAGCAAGCGGGAGCTGGTCCGCGAGGCCTTCCCCGAGGCCGAACTGTGGGCCAACTACGGCTCGGTGGAGACCTGGGTGATGGCCACCAACCGGCCCGGCTGCGACGAGTCCACCCTCCATCTGCTGCCGGACCAGATCATCGAACCGGACTACGCGGGCGCCCTGCTGACCAGGGCCGGCGAGGGCTGGACGGTGCCGGTGGTGCGCTACCGCCTCGGCGACCGCGTCGAGCCGGCCCGGTGCCGCTGCGGGCAGGGCGACGCGCTGCGCATCCTGGGGCGCGCCGATGACGCCTTCAACCTCTTCGGCATCCTGTTCAACGTACGGGAACTGCTGGACTCCGCCCGGCAGTTCACCGGCGTCGTCGACGCCCAGCTGGTGCTGACCCGCACCGCCGACTCCCCCAAGGCCGCCAGCGCGCTCACCCTGGAGTTCACCGGAAGCGCCGATGCGCACTCCGTCCACCACTGGCTGACCAGCAGCTTCTACCGGCTCGCCACCCTGGACGGCCAGCACCCCGGGGCGATCTCGGCCCACCGGGTCGACCAGCTGCGGCGCATCGACCGTACGAACAAGACGCCCGCGGCGGTCTGGAAGGACATCCCGGGGAGGGCCGCATGAGCAAGCTGCGGGCAAACCCCTGGGCCACCCTGATCGTCCTCTCCCTCGGGTTCTTCCTGACCCTGCTGGACCTGACGATCGTCAATATCGCCATCCCCAGCATCACCAGGACGCTGCACGCCTCGCTCCCGCAGGTGCTGTGGGCGATGAACAGCTACATCATCGCGCTGACCGCGCTGCTGATCACCGCGGGGCGGCTGGGCGACATGCGCGGACCGCGCCAGCTCTTCGCGCTGGGCGTGGGCATCTTCACCGTCGCGAGCCTGCTGTGCGGCCTCGCGGCCACTCCGGAGATGCTGGTCGCCGCCCGCGTGCTGCAGGGCATCGGGGCCGCGCTGCTGCTGCCGCAGACCATGACGCTGATCGTCAGCTCCTTCCCCGCCGAGCGGCGCGGCACCGCGCTCGGCGTCTGGGGCGCCATCGCCGGTGTCGCCTCGATCATCGGTCCCACCCTCGGCGGGTTCCTGGTCAGCACGGTCGGCTGGCGCTGGATCTTCTTCATGAACATCCCGATCGGCGCCGTGGTCCTGATCGCGACCGCGCTGATCATCCCGGACCTGCGTACCGGCAAGTCCCAGCGGCTGGACCTGCTGGGCGTGGTCATCGCGTCGGTGGCGCTCGTCTGCCTGGCCTTCGCGCTGATCAACGGCCAGGACTTCCACTGGAACGCCACCATCTGGCTCACCCTCGCGGCGGCCGTCGTCCTCGGTGTCGTCTTCTGCTTCCAGCAGCGCGGGCGCCAGTCGCGCGATCCACTGGTGCCCTTCGCGCTGTTCCGCAACCGCAACTACACGCTGCTCAACGGCGTTTCCGCGTCCACCACGGGCGGCATCTTCGGCCTCACCCTGCTCGCCTCGCTCTACTTCCAGTCCGTGCTGGGCTTCAGCGCGTTCAAGGCGGGCCTGATCCTGGTTCCGGCGTCGGTGATGTCGGTGCTGCTCGCGCCGTTCACCGGGCGGCTGGCGGACCGTATCGAGGGCAAGTACATCCTGCTGACGGGCATGGTGCTGACCGCCGTCGGCATGCTGTGGGCCGCGCTGCTGATGTCGGGCGACACCTCGTGGGCGGCGTTCATGGCGCCGATGGTGGTCGTCGGCACCGGCAACGGCTTCGTGATCGCGCCGCTGGCCACCGTCGCGATGCGCGATGTGGAACCGGCCCTGGTGGGCGCGGCGTCCGGCACCCTCAACACCATGCGCCAGCTCGGCTCGGTGATCTGCAGCGCCGGTGTCGGCGCGCTCGTGCAGAGCCGCCAGGCCGCCACCGGCAGTGCGAGTACGGCGATGCAGACGACCATGGCGCTGCCGATCGCCGTGATCGTGCTGGGCGCCCTGGCCTGCCTGGCCATGCGCAAGCGGGCGGCCGCACCCGTGGTGGTCACCGGGCGGCCCGCCGCCGCGGTGCCGGAGAGCAGCGGACAGCAGTAGGTACGCCGTAGGACCGCCACTCTTCCTCAGGGAGCTTGTGACCGTGCCCGACTCTCTCGTGTCTCCTCACGCACAGCGCCCCTCGGGGATGCCGTTCCACAGGTACCGCCCGTACGAGGCCGTGCGGTTGCCCGACCGCACCTGGCCGGATGCCCGTATCACCAAGGCGCCGCGCTGGCTGTCGACGGACCTGCGGGACGGCAACCAGGCGCTGATCGATCCGATGTCGCCGGCCCGTAAGCGGGAGATGTTCGATCTGCTGGTGCGGATGGGCTACAAGGAGATCGAGGTCGGTTTCCCTGCCTCCGGCGAGACCGACTTCGCGTTCGTCCGCTCGATCATCGAGGAGGGCGCGGTCCCGGAGGATGTGACGATCTCGGTGCTGACGCAGGCGCGCGAGGATCTGATCGAGCGCACCGTGGAGTCGCTGGTGGGCGCGCGCCGGGCGACCGTGCATCTGTACAACGCGACCGCGCCGGTGTTCCGGCGGGTGGTCTTCCGTGGGTCCAGGCAGGACATCAGGCAGATCGCGGTGGACGGTACGCGGCTGGTGATGGA
>NZ_JBSIBZ010000260.1:0-435 GCF_058245575.1 Streptomyces sp. UF-297
GATCGCGGACACGCTGGCGATCGAGGACCAGAAGCAGCTCGGTGCGGTGCTGCCGGCGCTGGCGTCCTGGCGGCGCCACGAGCGGGACAAGTCGGCGACGGCGGGCTGGCGTTACCGCGTGACGTGGGCTCCTGCCACCGAGCAGGGCACTGCACGGCTTTCAGGACAGTGGCTGGTCGTGACGCCTGCCGGACCTGCGGCGGCCGAGCTGACCCGGGGAAGCGTGGCGGCGCTGACCGCCCGCGGCGCCGAGACCGTGATCGTCGAGATACCGGCCGGGACCGTGGACCGGCCCGATGTGGCCGCGCTGCTCGATCAGGCGCTGCGGAGCGCCGGTACGGACCCTGCCGCGCTGTCCGGTGTGGTCTCGCTGCTGGCGCTGGACGAGACGCCGCTGCCCGGCCGCGAGGTCGTGGCCCAAGGCCTGGCCACCAC
>NZ_JBSIBZ010000261.1:0-427 GCF_058245575.1 Streptomyces sp. UF-297
CGGAGTTGGAGCCGGTGGATGTGGGCTGGTCGTTGGCGACGACGCGGTCGGTGTTCGAGCATCGGGCGGTGGTGCTGGGTGGTGAGCGTGAGGAGCTGCTGACGGGGCTGAAGAATCTGGCCGGTGGTGTGTCGGCGGGTTCGGTGGTCTCGGGTGTGGCGCGGCAGGGGGCCCGGGTGGGTCTTGTGTTCGCGGGTCAGGGTTCGCAGTGGCTGGGTATGGGGCGTGGCCTGTACGAGGGAAGCCCGGTGTTCGCCGCGACGTTTGACCGGGTGTGCGGGCTTCTGGAGCTGGAGTTGGGAGTCTCCGTACGGGATGTCGTGCTGGGCGTGGATGGTGTCGATGAGGGGCTGACGGATCAGACGTTGTATGCGCAGGCGGGTCTGTTTGCCTTCGAGGTGGCTTTGGCTGCGGTGCTGGAGGCGGC
>NZ_JBSIBZ010000262.1:0-416 GCF_058245575.1 Streptomyces sp. UF-297
TCGCGTGCGCTGTCGGGTCTGTCGGTTGAGGGTTCGATGGTGTCGGTGGTGATGCCGTCGCGGGCGGTATGTGAGCTGGTCGAGCGGTGGGATGACCGGCTGTCGGTGGCTGCGGTGAATGGTCCGGCGGCTGTGGTGGTGTCGGGTGAGCCGGGTGCGTTGGCGGAGTTCGAGCGGGAGTTGGCGTCGCGGCATGTGTTGCGCTGGCGTATTCCGGAGACGGACTTTGTGGCGCATTCGCCTGCGGTGGAGCCGTTGGAGGCGGTGCTGGCGAGGGAGCTTGCCGGGATCACTCCGCAGGCCGGTCGGGTGCCGATGGTCTCGACCGTCACGGGTGAGTGGGTGTCGGGCAGTGAGGTGGATGCCGCGTACTGGTACGCGAATCTGCGGCAGATGGTCCGCTTCGAAGAAGCCGT
>NZ_JBSIBZ010000263.1:0-408 GCF_058245575.1 Streptomyces sp. UF-297
CCAGGCCGTCTCGGTGCTGCCGTCTGTGGTGGGTGGTGGTGAGCCGGAGTTGGCGGTGCGGGGCAGGGTGGCGTTGGGGCGGCGGCTGTCGCGTCCGTCGGGTGAGTTGGTGGCGCCTGAGGGGTTGTGGCGGCTGGAGCCGGATGCGGGTGGGTCGTTGGAGGGCCTGGTGCTGGCGGCGGTGCCGCAGGCCGGTGCTTCTCTGGAGGCCGGGCAGGTTCGGGTGGCGGTTCGCGCGGGCGGGTTGAACTTCCGGGATGTGCTGATCGGTCTGGACATGTATCCGGGTGGCGGTCTGATGGGCAGCGAGGTCGCCGGAACGGTCATCGAGACCGGTCCTGCGGTGTCCGGGCTGGCCGTGGGCGACCGTGTGATGGGGATCGCCGCGGGCGGATTCGGCCCGGTCGT
>NZ_JBSIBZ010000264.1:0-406 GCF_058245575.1 Streptomyces sp. UF-297
CGGTGGAGGTGCGGGGCAGGGCGGCGGACAGATTGCGGTTGCCGTCCTCGGTGACCAGGATGTCGTCCTCGATGCGCACCCCGATGCCGCGGTACTCCTCGGGCACCGTCAGGTCGTCGGCCTGGAAGTACAGGCCCGGCTCGACGGTGAGGACCATGCCGGGCTCCAGGGTGCCGTCCACATAGGCCTCGGTACGGGCCGCGGCGCAGTCGTGGACGTCCAGGCCGAGCATGTGGCCGGTGCCGTGCAGGGTCCAGCGGCGCTGCAGCCCCAGCTCCAGTACGCGCTCCACCGGACCCTGAACCAGACCCCACTCGACCAGCTTCTCGGCCAGTACGCGCTGGGCGGCGTCGTGGAAGTCACGGAACTTCGCGCCCGGCTTCACCGCCGCGATGCCCGCCTCCTG
>NZ_JBSIBZ010000265.1:0-398 GCF_058245575.1 Streptomyces sp. UF-297
CTGCTGGGTTCGGTGAAGTCCAACATCGGGCACGCGCAGGCGGCGGCCGGCGTGGCGGGAATCATCAAGATGGTGGCCGCGATGCGCCACGGCATCGTCCCCGCGACACTGCACGTGGACGCCCCCTCCTCACACATCGACTGGGACGCGGGTGCGGTACGGCTGGTGACCGAGGCCGCTCCGTGGCCGGAGGTCGGGGATCGTCCACGTCGTGCGGGCGTCTCCTCGTTCGGGTTCTCCGGCACCAACGCCCACGTCATTATCGAGCAGGCACCCGAAGCCGCTTCCGTACTGGATGCCGAAACCTCCCCGGCCGGTGGCGTGGTGTTGCCGGTGGTGCCGTGGGTGGTGTCGGGTCGGTCGGCTGCTGGGCTGGTGGGGCAGGCCGAGCGGCTGGC
>NZ_JBSIBZ010000266.1:0-398 GCF_058245575.1 Streptomyces sp. UF-297
GGCTGCGGATGCGACGGGTGCGCCCGTGGTGTCGGTGGCGTCGCTGATCACCCGTCCCGTCTCGGCGGACCAACTCCAGTCCGCCGAGGCCGGAGTGGCCGATGCGCTCTTCGCGGTGGACTGGGCTCCCGTGGTCGAGTCTGCGGTCCCGTCGGGGGAGTGGGTGCTGATCGGTGCCGATCGCTTCGGCGTGGTCGAGGGGCTGGACGCGGCCGGTGTGCCGGTACGTACCTTCGCCGACCTCGCCGAGGTGGCGGCCACCGCTGAGGCGGGCGAGGTCTCCCCGCGAGTCGTGCTGGTGTGTGCCGGCGACGAGGGCCCCGACGTGGCCGGGGCCGCCCGCCGGGCGACCGGCGAGGCTCTGGGCCTGGTGCAGGAGTGGCTGGCCGAAGAGCGCC
>NZ_JBSIBZ010000267.1:0-390 GCF_058245575.1 Streptomyces sp. UF-297
TCCACCGTGCGCCCTTAAAAACTTGGCCACAGATGCTCGCGTCCACTGTGCAGTTCTCAAGCAACGACCAGCCACCCACCACCCCGCTGCAGACAGCGAGTTCACTGGGGCCGGCGTTTGAAGGACAGCCATACGGCCGTGCCCTCAGACACCCAACAGCGTGCCCGACACCCTTCGCCCAGACCCTGTGTTCCACGCCGAAGCAGTACTAACAGGACCAGACCAAGTGTGCCGAGTAGTCAACGTTCCACCCATGAGCAACCAGCATCAGACACTCGCTGATGTACTGGCCTCTGACCGAGCGGACTCGGTAAGAAGTGCTCCTTAGAAAGGAGGTGATCCAGCCGCACCTTCCGGTACGGCTACCTTGTTACGACTTCGTCCCAATCG
>NZ_JBSIBZ010000268.1:0-389 GCF_058245575.1 Streptomyces sp. UF-297
CGGGCGTTGGCGGAGGGCCGTGAGGTTCCGGGGGTCGTCTCTGGGGTGTCGGCTGGTGGTGCGGGCAAGGTCGGCTTCGTGTTCACGGGGCAGGGCGCCCAGCGGGTCGGCATGGGCCGGGACTTGTATGCGGCGTTCCCGGTGTTCGCCGAGGCTTTCGACGCGGTCTGCGCGGGTCTGGCCGAGCATCTGGATGGTTCGCTGGGGGCGGTGATCCGTGGCGAGGGTGAGGCGTCCTGGCCGGGTGAGGGCCGTATTGACGAGACGGTGTGGGCGCAGTCCGGTCTGTTCGCTGTCGAGGTGGCGCTGTTCCGGCTGTTGGAGTCGTGGGGTGTGCGTCCGCAGGTGGTGGCGGGGCATTCGATCGGTGAGCTGGCGGCTGCGTATGT
>NZ_JBSIBZ010000269.1:0-383 GCF_058245575.1 Streptomyces sp. UF-297
AATGTCCGTACGCCGCTGTCGCGGAGCGCGCAGGCCGCGTCGGCGAAACGGACCGCTTCGCGGACGTGCCGCACCCAATACGAAGGGTCGGTGACCTCACTGGTCACGGGCTTGCCGGTCAGGGCCGACACCAGCGTCAGACGCGGCTCCTGTGCGGTCACGGAGCTGACGACACGCGCGAACTCCTCCAGCATCGGCTCCATCAAAGGCGAGTGGAAGGCGTGCGAGACCCGCAGACGACTGGTACGGGCCCCGGCCTGCGCCAACTCCTCGGCGGCGGCCAGCGCTTCGTCTTCGTTTCCGGATATCACCACGGCCTTCGGACCGTTGACCGCCGCGATACCGACACCGGGACGACCAGCGATCACCTCAAGGACCCGCTC
>NZ_JBSIBZ010000026.1:0-95963 GCF_058245575.1 Streptomyces sp. UF-297
CGCCCCCCCCCCCCCCCCCCCCCCCCCCCCCCCCCCCCCCCGCTGCGGGCGCGCATCGACGCCCTGCTGAAAGCGTTCCTCAATCAGAGTGCGGTCACACCCCCGAAGATGGCTCCACCTTGGGATGTCCCTCTCGCCTGTTCCTGCGTACCGAGGACCAGAAGGAGGCCGCGATGAGGACGATGCCCACCAGGCCGGTGATCACCTCGTTGATCTCGAACTTGATGGTGACGAGCAGGATGACCGCCAGAGCGCCGATCGCGTAGTGCGCGCCGTGCTCCAGGTAGACGTAGTCGTCCAGGGTGCCCTTGCGGACCAGGAAGACGGTCAGGGACCGGATGTACATCGCGCCGATGCCCAGACCCAGCGCCATCTCGAAGATGTCGTTGGTGATCGCGAAGGCGCCGATGACACCGTCGAAGGAGAAGGAGGCGTCGATGACCTCCAGGTAGAGGAACATGAAGAACGCGGCCTTGCCGGCCAGGCCGACGGCGCCGCCGGTGCCGTTCTTCTTGGGCGCCGCCTCCTTGGCGGTGTCCCCTTCCTCGCCCTCCTCGGCTTCCTCCAGCTTGTCCTCGAAGTAGCCGGAGATCCCGCCGACCACGAGATAGGTCAGCAGACCGGCGACACCGGAGAGCAGGACCGTGGCGCTCTTGTCGCCACCGCCGTGGGCGACGTCGGTGGCGAAGGTCATCGCGGAGACCAGCAGCACGACCAGCGCGATGATGACGGACAGGGTGTCCAGCTTGCCCATCTTGGCCAGCGGCTTCTCCAGCCAGGACAGCCACTTGTGCTCGCGCTCCTCGAAGATGAAGTCGAGGAAGATCATGAGCAGGAACATGCCGCCGAAGGCGGCGATGGCGGGGTGCGCGGCGGTGACGAGGTGCTCGTACTGCGGCTTGTCGGTGATGGCCAGGTTGACGGCCTCGATGGGCCCGAGCTTCGCGGTGATCGCGACGATCACGACCGGGAAGACGAGCCGCATGCCGAACACGGCGATCAGAATGCCGATGGTCAGGAAGATCTTCTGCCAGAAGGCATTCATCTTCCGCAGGATGCCGGCGTTAATGACCGCGTTGTCGAAGGAGAGCGAGATCTCCAGGATCGACAGGATTCCGACGATCGCGAGCCCCTGCCACCCCCAGAGGACGCCGGCCAAGGCCAGGCCGCCCGCCGTGACGGCGAACGACCAGCCGAAGGTTTTCAGGAGCACTGCCTACCCATTCCCTAGCTGTGTGGGATCCCCCGCGCGCAGCGCGCGGCGCTTTACGAAACGTTGACCCCGAAGTTTAGAGCGCCCGCCCCCCGGCCGGGGCGGGAGGATCCCCGCCCCGGCCGCGAAGCCCGAGTTGCCGGGCGCTGCCCGTCAGTTGCGCGCCCTCGCCCCCTCGAAGATCACCAGGAACGGGGAGACGTAACCGGACGCCTCGACCGGAGTGGCCCGGCCGGTCACGACGAGCACCACACCGGCGGCGAGCGCGGCGCAGTACATGAGGACATGGCTCACCGAGGCCGGACGCAGGCCCGGCCGCTGGGTTTCCCTGGGCATAATGAGCAGACTCCCGTCCCTCGGGGCGGCGAGCTCCCGGAGAGCCATCTGCCTCGTTTCCAGGCGCAGCAGGTGGCTCTCCGTCTTCGTCGCCGGGGCCACGCTGCGTACGCGGCCCTTTACGAAACGTTGACCCCGAAGTCTAGAGCGATGCCCCTCAGGCCCGACGCGTACCCCTGGCCGACGGCCCGGAACTTCCACTCGCCTCCGTAGCGGTACACCTCGCCGAAGATCATCGCGGTCTCGCTGGAGGCGTCCTCGGACAGGTCGTAGCGGGCCAGCTCGCTGCCGTCCGCCTGGTTGACGACGCGGATGAAGGCGTTGCTGACCTGGCCGAAGCTCTGGCCGCGCAGCTCCGCCTCGTGGATCGAGACCGGGAAGATGATCTTGTCGACCCGTTCGGGGACCGTGGACAGGTCCACCAGGATCGACTCGTCGTCACCCTCACCCTCACCGGTGAGGTTGTCGCCGGTGTGCTCGACGGAGCCCTCGGGGCTCTTGAGGTTGTTGTAGAAGACGAAGTACTCGTCCCCCAGTACGCGCCCCGACTGGCACAGCAGCGCGCTGGCGTCGAGGTCGAACGGCGCTCCGGTCGTGGAGCGCGCGTCCCAGCCGAGGCCGACCATGATCTGGGTGAGATTCGGAGCGGCCTTGGAGAGGGAGACGTTGCCTCCCTTGGCGAGCGTGACGCCCATGTTGTTCGCATCCTCCCCGGTGTCG
Source organism: Streptomyces sp. UF-297 (assembly GCF_058245575.1). Classification (NCBI taxonomy): domain Bacteria; kingdom Bacillati; phylum Actinomycetota; class Actinomycetes; order Kitasatosporales; family Streptomycetaceae; genus Streptomyces; species Streptomyces sp. UF-297. Next base: position 2,270 of record NZ_JBSIBZ010000026.1, read on the forward strand.
GTGGTGCCGTAGGACCGGGACCGGTGGCTACGGCCGTTCAGGCGCTTTCGGCGCTCCCCTCGGGGCGCGGACCCAAGCGCACCCGGCGCCGTACTCCCCGTGGGGTGTACGGCGCCGGTCGCCACAGCGTGCTGCGGTCGGGCGTCAGACGTTGACGCCGAAGTCCTGCGCGATGCCGCGCAGGCCCGAGGCGTAGCCCTGGCCGATGGCCCGGAACTTCCACTCGGCACCGTTGCGGTACAGCTCGCCGAAGACCATGGCGGTCTCGGTCGAGGCGTCCTCGGACAGGTCGTAGCGCGCCAGCTCGACGTTGTCGGCCTGGTTGACCACGCGGATGAAGGCGTTGCGGACCTGGCCGAAGCTCTGCTGGCGGTTCTCGGCGTCGTAGATGGACACCGGGAACACGATCTTGGCGACATCGGCCGGCACCGCGGCGAGGTTCACCTTGATCTGCTCGTCGTCGCCCTCGCCCTCACCGGTGATGTTGTCACCGGTGTGCTCGACCGAGCCGTCCGGGCTCTTCAGGTTGTTGAAGAACACGAAGTTCTGGTCGTTGGCGACCTTGCCCTGGTCGTTGGCCAGCAGCGCGCTGGCGTCCAGGTCGAAGTCCGTACCGGTGGTGGTACGCGCGTCCCAGCCCAGACCGACGACGACCGCGGTCAGATTGGGGGCTTCCTTCGTCAGCGAGACGTTGCCGCCCTTGCTGAGGCTGACTCCCACGAGTCCTCCCATAGATTCGAGGGGAACGAATTAGTTTTGCGCCCCCGACGTGCATGGCATCGGATCAACGATTTGATCCTAGTGACCGGTTCCCACCGAATACAGGATGTCCGGTCGGCCAGGTTCACAGGGCCTGGAGCGCCTTGAGGTACTCGTTCAGGTCGCGGGCGTCGGGCAGTCCGTTGACGACCGTCCAGCGCACCACGCCCTCCTTGTCGATGATGAAGGTGCCACGCACCGCGCAGCCCTTCTCCTCGTCGAAGACGCCGTAGGCGCGCGAGGTCTCGCCGTGCGGCCAGAAGTCCGACAGCAGCGGGTACTCCAGCCCCTCCTGCTCCGCGAAGACCCGCAGGGTGAACGGCGAGTCGTTGGAGACGGCCAGCAGCTGTACGTCGTCGTTGACGAACTTGGGCAGCTCGTCGCGCAGGGCGCACAGCTCACCGGTGCACACACCGGTGAACGCGAAGGGGTAGAAGAGCAGCACGACGGCCTTCTCGCCCTTGAAGTCGGAGAGCTTGACCAGCTCGCCGTGCTGGTTCTTCAGCTCGAACTCCGGAGCCTTCGTGCCGACCTCAATGGCCATGGGATCGCTTCCCTTCCGCTGACGCTCAACAGGTTGCGCCCAACCCTACGGCGCCGGGTTTCACACGCCGAGCCCCCCTCCACCTGTGGTGGAGGGGGGCTCGGCGGGAGGGTGCGGCCGTTGGCTCAGCGCTTGCCGGACTTGGCCGCCTTCGGCGTCACCAGGCGGCTGCCGGTCCAGTCCTTGCCGGCGTTGATGCTCCTGGTCTGGGACAGACCCGCGGTCTGCGCGGCCTCGTTGATGTCGCTCGGCTCGATGTAGCCGTCACGGCCGGTCTTGGGCGTCATCAACCAGATCTCGCCGCCCTCGTCGATCAGACCGATGGCATCCACCAGCGCGTCCGTGAGGTCGCCGTCGTCATCGCGGAACCACAGCACGACGACGTCGGCCACGTCGTCGTATTCCTCGTCAACGATCTCCTGGCCGATCACGGCCTCAATGGCTTCACGGAGCTCCTGCTCGACGTCATCGTCGTAGCCGATCTCCTGGACCACCTGTCCGGGCTCGAACCCCAGCCTGATGGCCGGGTTGGTCCGCTCCTCCGCGTGGTCCGCGGTCGCGCTCACGGATTGCCTCCTGTCATGTTTCGGTAAATGGGTTGCACCCCGCGCGTGCGCGGAGCATTGGGCGTAGTCCACACGGGCCGGGCGGATCGCGCAAGTACCCGGCCAGCGAGACCGCCGAAACGTTGACGTTTGGGGCCGTGTCGCCGCAACTGCGACCCCACTCGGACCGCGGGAAGTGATTCACACCACAGCGTTCTGCCGGGTTTGTGGGGTAGTCGCGCGCGACTGGGCCCTTTGGGGGGCGGCCGAGAGGGCATGGGCCGGCATTCGGAGGTCGTACGTCCGTACGCCAAGCACATTCGACATGGGCGTATGGTTGCGATTTGGCCGACCTGCGCACCCGTGTGGAGCGGCTCTTTCAGCGCCCGTCTCTCACGGGGTGGTTACCCACCGGTAGAGATGACGTATCCCGGTGACGCGGTACACGATGGAAGACGGCGCGACTTCAAATAGAGACAGAACTTGACCGCGTGCGCAGCATCAAACGCGTGCAGAGCACGACACGACCAATAGCGAAGGAACAGCGTGGCTTCCGGATCCGATCGCAACCCGATCATCATTGGCGGCCTTCCCAGCCAGGTCCCGGACTTCGATCCCGAAGAGACCCAGGAATGGCTCGACTCGCTCGACGCAGCCGTCGATGAGCGAGGCCGGGAACGTGCCCGCTACCTCATGCTTCGCCTGATCGAGCGTGCCCGCGAGAAGCGCGTGGCCGTGCCCGAGATGCGCAGCACGGACTACGTCAACACCATCGCGACCAAGGACGAGCCGTTCTTCCCCGGCAACGAGGAGATCGAGCGCAAGGTCCTGAACGCGACCCGGTGGAACGCGGCCGTCATGGTCTCCCGGGCCCAGCGCCCCGGGATCGGCGTCGGCGGCCACATCGCCACCTTCGCCTCCTCCGCCTCCCTGTACGACGTGGGCTTCAACCACTTCTTCCGGGGCAAGGACGAGGGCGACGGCGGCGACCAGATCTTCTTCCAGGGCCACGCCTCCCCCGGCGTGTACGCCCGCGCGTTCCTTCTGGACCGACTCAACGAGACCCAGCTGGACGCCTTCCGCCAGGAGAAGTCCAAGGCTCCCAACGGTCTGTCCAGCTACCCGCACCCGCGGCTGATGCCGGACTTCTGGGAGTTCCCGACCGTCTCGATGGGCCTCGGCCCCCTCGGCGCGATCTACCAGGCCCGGATGAACCGCTACATGGAGGCCCGCGGCATCGCCGACACCTCCAAGTCGCACGTGTGGGCCTACCTCGGCGACGGCGAGATGGACGAGCCGGAGTCGCTGGGCCAGCTGTCCCTGGCCGCGCGCGAGGGCCTGGACAACCTGACCTTCGTCGTCAACTGCAACCTGCAGCGCCTGGACGGCCCGGTCCGCGGCAACGGCAAGATCATGCAGGAGCTGGAGTCGCAGTTCCGCGGCGCCGGCTGGAACGTGATCAAGCTGGTCTGGGACCGGAGCTGGGACCCGCTGCTCGCGCAGGACCGGGACGGCATCCTGGTCAACAAGCTGAACTCCACCCCCGACGGTCAGTTCCAGACGTACGCCACCGAGTCCGGTGCGTACATCCGTGACCACTTCTTCGGGGACGACCACCGCCTGCGCGCGATGGTCGAGGGCATGACCGACCAGCAGATCCAGCACCTGGGCCGCGGCGGTCACGACCACAAGAAGATCTACGCGGCGTACGCGGCGGCCAAGGCGCACAAGGGCCAGCCGACCGTGATCCTCGCGCAGACGGTCAAGGGCTGGACGCTCGGCCCGAACTTCGAGGGCCGCAACGCGACCCACCAGATGAAGAAGCTGACGGTCGAGGACCTCAAGCGCTTCCGCGACCGGCTGCACCTGCCGATCCCGGACAAGGAGCTGGAGGACGGCCTGCCGCCGTACTACCACCCCGGGCGCAACTCCGAAGAGATCCAGTACATGCACGACCGCCGCAAGGCGCTGGGCGGTTACGTGCCGACCCGTGTCGTGCGCGCCAAGCCGCTGCAGTTGCCGGACGACAAGGCCTACGCGGGCGCCAAGAAGGGCTCCGGCCAGCAGAAGATCGCCACGACCATGGCGTTCGTCCGCGTGCTGAAGGACCTCATGCGGGACAAGGAGATCGGCAAGCGCTTCGTGCCGATCGCGCCGGACGAGTACCGCACCTTCGGTATGGACGCGTTCTTCCCGTCGGCCAAGATCTACAACCCGCTGGGCCAGGCGTACGAGTCCGTGGACCGCGAGCTGCTGCTGGCCTACAAGGAGTCGCCGACCGGGCAGATGCTGCACGACGGCATCTCCGAGGCCGGCTGCACCGCCTCGCTGATCGCGGCGGGCTCGGCCTACGCCACGCACGGCGAGCCGCTGATCCCGGTCTACGTCTTCTACTCGATGTTCGGTTTCCAGCGCACTGGTGACCAGTTCTGGCAGATGGCCGACCAGCTCGCGCGCGGCTTCGTGCTGGGCGCGACCGCGGGCCGTACGACCCTGACCGGTGAGGGCCTGCAGCACGCGGACGGCCACTCGCACCTGCTGGCCTCGACGAACCCGGCGTGTGTGTCCTACGACCCGGCCTACGGGTACGAGATCGCGCACATCGTCAAGGACGGTCTGCGGCGGATGTACGGCGAGAACGCCGAGGACATCTTCTACTACCTCACCGTCTACAACGAGCCGATCCAGCACCCGGCCGAGCCGGGCGACGTGGACGTCGAGGGCATCCTCAAGGGCGTCCACAAGATCAAGAACGGTGAGGCGGGCTCCATCCCGGCGCAGATCATGGCGTCCGGTGTGGCCGTGCCGTGGGCGCTGGAGGCCCAGCGCATCCTCGCCGAGGAGTGGAACGTCAAGGCCGATGTCTGGTCGGCGACCTCCTGGAACGAGCTGCGCCGCGACGCGGTGGAGGCCGAGGAGCACAACCTGCTCCACCCGGAGGAGGAGCAGCGCGTCCCGTACGTGACCAGCAAGCTCCAGGGCGCCGAGGGTCCGTTCGTGGCCGTCTCCGACTGGATGCGTGCGGTTCCGGACCAGATCGCGCGCTGGGTGCCGGGCACCTACCAGTCGCTGGGTGCCGACGGGTTCGGCTTCGCCGACACCCGTGGCGCTGCCCGCCGCTTCTTCCACATCGACGCGCAGTCGATCGTCCTGGGTGTGCTCACCGAGCTCGCCAAGGAGGGCAAGATCGACCGCTCGGCGCTGAAGCAGGCGATCGACCGCTACCAGCTGCTGGACGTCACGGCCGCCGAGGCGGGCGAGGCCGGCGGCGACGCGTAGCCGTCCCGGCGCAGAGCCGACCTCTGCACAACTGCCGCGCCCCCGGCCGTCGTCGACGGCCGGGGGCGCGGCAGTTTTCCTGCTGCTCGTGCCGTTCCTGCTGCTTGTGCCGTCTCTCCTGCATCGGCTACATCGGCGAGGCGCCCGCGGACCCCAGGAGCGCCGACGCTGCGCGATCCGGCCTGCTCCTCGACCACATCCGGCCTCGCGAGCGGGGGTACCTGCGCGGGTGAGCGCGACTGCGGGTGCGGCTGCGGGTGCCGCGTCCAAAGCCCGCCATCTTCCCTCCCGTTCCCTCCCGGGGTTGCCAGTTCGGGCTCCCCGGGCGAGTACCCCCGTGCGGCGGGCGCAGACCTGCCCCGCGCCTCAGGATTCCCAGATCTTGAACGCCCTTACCTGATACGGGGATTGGGGCACCCAGGTCCCGTCACCGGGGTAGGTGTCGAACTCGCCGGTCTCGGCGCACTCGGCGCTCTGGTACGTGGTGACGGGGCGGCCCGTGCGGTTGGCGAGGGCGGCGGCGCTGACGCCCTTGGGGAGCGGGACACAGCTCTCGATGTCGGTGTCGGAGAGCTCGTAGGTGCGGCGGGCGCCGCCGAAGTCCGTCCGGGGCCACAGGCAGAGCTGGCCGGTGGCGCAGGCGCCCGCGGTGGAGGCCGTACGGCCCTGGGCGGCCTGCGCGCCGAGGGCGGGTGGTGCCGCGAGGGTCGCGGTGAGCGCGGCGGCGGTGGCGGTGAGCGCGAGGACGCATGACGTACGCATAGGAATCTCCCCCGTGGAATGCGATGACGTCACTCAGCGTGACGGCCGCGGTGTGCGCTCGTCGAGAGAATCCCGGCGTCGCCACCTGAACGAGTGATCGCGCCCGTAGGAGGGCAGGCCCGCACAGCGCAGGGCGCCCGGCAACTGTCGTCGCCGGGCGCCCTGTTGAGCCGTTCGCCGCCGTGCGGCACGCCTCGGATACAGCCGGTCGGATCGGAGGCGACCGCCGGATGTGGTGGGCCAGATGCGGCCGGTCAGATGTGGCCGACCCCCGCACCGGCCTCGGCGTTGGCACCACGCTTGGTGAAGGTGGCGACCACGGCCGCGACGATCGCCACCCCGCAGGCGACCGTGAAGGCCAGGCCCATGCCCGAGACGAACGTGTCGTGGGCGACGGCCGTGATCTTCTCGGCGATCGGCGCCGGCGCGTTCGGCGGGACGGGGGCCACACCGACCGAGACCGCGTCAGCGGCCTGGGCCATCTGCTCGGGCGAGCCCGGCGGCAGGCCCGCTTCCTTCCAGTTGGCCGGCAGGTCGCTGTCGATACGGGAGGCCATGACGGCGCCGAGGACGGCCGTACCGAGGCTGCCGCCGACCTGCATGGCGGCCTGCTGGAGGCCGCCGGCCACACCGGAGAGCTCCAGCGGGGCGTTGCCGACGATGACTTCGGTGGCGCCGACCATGACCGGGGCCAGGCCCAGGCCCAGCAGGGCGAACCAGATCGACATGGTGGCCGTACCGGTGTCGGTGGCCAGCTGGGACATGCCGAACATGGCCACGGCGGTGACGACCATGCCGCCCACCAGCGGGATGCGCGGGCCGAACTTGGTGATCAGGGCGCCGGCCAGCGGCGAGCCGACGATCATCATGCCGGTCAGCGGCAGCAGGTGCAGACCGCTGTTGACCGGGCTCATGCCGTGCACGTTCTGCAGGTAGAACGTGACGAAGAACAGGCCGCCCATGAAGGCGAAGGCCATCAGGACCATGAGGATCGTGCCCGCGGTCAGCGGCACGGACTTGAACATCCGCAGCGGGATGAGCGGTTCGCGGGCCTTGCTCTCCAGGAAGGCGAAGGCCGCGAACAGGACGACGGAGGCGGCCAGGAAGCCCAGCGTCTTCACATCGCCCCAGCCCCAGGCCTCGGCCTTGATCAGCGGCCAGATCAGGCAGAACATCGCGCCGGAGAGCAGCACGATGCCGGGGATGTCGAAGGAGCGCGGGGCGTTCTCCGCCCGGTGGTCCTTGAGGATGATCAGGCCCAGGACCACGGCGAGGATGCCGACGGGGACGTTGATGTAGAAGACGGACTGCCAGCTGACGTGCTCGACGAGCAGACCGCCGACGATCGGGCCGCCCGCGGTGGAGGCGCCGATGACCATGCCCCAGATGCCGATGGCCATGTTGAGCTTCTCGGCCGGGAAGGTCGCGCGCAGCAGCCCGAGCGCGGCGGGCATCAGCAGCGCGCCGAACAGGCCCTGCAGTACCCGGAAGACGATGACCATCGTGACCTCGCCGGACAGCCCGATGGCGGCGGAGGCGAGCGCGAAGCCGACCACGCCTATCAGGAAGGTCTGGCGGTGGCCGAAGCGGTCACCGAGCTTGCCCGCGGTGATCAGCGAGATGGCGAGCGCGAGCAGATAGCCGTTGGTGATCCATTGGACGTCGGCGAGCGAGGCGCCGAGGTCGTTCTTGATGGCCGGATTGGCGATGGCGACGATGGTGCCGTCCAGGGCGACCATCATCACGCCGATCGCGACGGAGAAGAGGGTGAGCCAGGGATGGCCCCGCAGCCCCTTGCGAGGCCCCGGGGCGGGAAGGTCCGGCGCGACTTCGGCGACCGGGGTCTGAGAACTCATACCCCGAGGCTAATGACAGCCACTGACAGTTGACAAAGCAATTCATGAGTCGGTAACTGTCATCTTGCTCACAGGTATTCTGAGCAGCGCGGATACAGAGGAAAGGTGACGAACGATGGCGAGCACGAGGCCGCGGGCGACGCCGCTGTGCGGACTGCGCGAGCGCAAGAAGCAGCGCACCCGCGATGCCCTGATCCGCTCCGCCCTGGAGCTGTTCACGGCCAACGGCTACGAGAGCACGACCGTGGACGAGATCGCGGACGCGGTGGACGTCTCCCAGCGCACGTTCTTCCGCTACTTCGCGAGCAAGGAAGAGGTCGTCTTCGCCGTCCACGGGATGGTCGAGAGCGGCTTCGTCCAGGCCGTGGCGGACCGTCCGGCCGAAGAGGAGCCCTTCGAGGCGCTGCGCAACGCCATACTCGCCGCCTGGGACGACATCGGCAGCGCGATCGAGTCGGTGATCCCGCTGGAGCTGCACATGCGCTCGTACCGGATGATCGAGTCGACGCCCTCGCTGATGGCCGCGAACATGTGGCGCTCGGCCGAGCTGGAGGAGCAGATCGCCGGGCTGATCGCCCGCCGGGAGGGCGTGGATGTGGACACCGACCCCCGGCCGCGCGTGGTGGTGGCCGCTTTCGGCGGTGTGATGCGGGTGGCCGGGCGGCTGTGGGGCGAGGGGGAGGACTGCTCCGTGGACTCCATCCGCGAGCTCACCATGAACCACCTCGACCATCTGCGGCCCGCCGTCGCCGTCGGCTGGCGCACCGGGACGGCGACACGCCAGGGCGCCTGAGAAGGCGGACAGAGCGCCCGCAAAGGGGGCGGCCCGGCCGGGCGGGGCAAGGCCGGTGGACGGGACGCACCGCCCGCACGGGGCGGACCGGAACAGACCATTCCTGTGCGGCCCAGGGCACACAAGGCCGCCATCTGTCCGAAGTGGCGATAAATACCCGCCGTGAAACGTGAGATGACTCACGGCTGGAGCGGGCACCCGCTCACTTCTCCTAGGGTGGCCCGCGGTGACTTCCTTCTCGGGCCTCGGCGCTCCCTCCTCCGGTTTCCTGCAGTCCACCGCCTGGCGCACGGCATTCGCTCTGGTGGTGGTGTTCGTGATGCTTGCGATGACCGGCTGGACGGCCATCAGAGGCACCGACCAGGACGCCGATCCGCTGGCCACCGCGCGGGCCGCCTGGCAGCACTCCTCCTTCCACGGGCAGCGCCTGCCCGACCCGCAGGCCTCCCCCGCCACCCTCGCGGCCTTCTTCACCTCGCTCGGCGCCGTACGCCGCCAGCAGCTCGCCGCGAAGTACCCGCTGGTGGTCGGCAACATGGGCGGCGCCCCCGTACAGCTGCGCTACCGCGCCAACCGCATGGCCCTGGACCAGGCCCGCGAGGTCGCGCGGCAGCGGATGACCGACCGCCGGCTGACCCCGGTGGGCCGCCAGGACGCGGGCCGGCTGATGCACCGTTTCACCTCGATGATGAGCGGCGGCCGGCAGATCCTCGCCTTCGATCCGGCGGGCAACGGGCGGGCGGCCGAGGTCTTCGGCGATCTGGAGCGCGCGCGGCGGGTCTCGGTCGTGGTGCCCGGCGTGGACACCAGCCTGGCCACCTTCGAGCGGACCGCGCGCGCCACCAGCGCGCCGGCCGGCATGGGACAGGCGCTGTACGACGCCGAGCGGGCCGCCCGGCCCGGCGCCCGTACGGCCGTGATCGCCTGGGCGGACTACTCCGCGCCCGCCGGGCTCGGGATGGAGGCCGCCACCGGCAAGGCCGCCGAGGCCGGGGCGGTACGCCTGCAGGCGCTGGTGAAAGCGCTGCCCGCCTCCACCGCGGTCTCGCTGTTCTGCCACAGCTACGGCTCGGTGGTGTGCGGGGTCGCCGCCCGCCGGCTGCCCTCCAACGTCGGCGACATCGCGGTCGCGGGCAGCCCCGGCATGCGGACACAGAACGTCGCGGGGCTGGGCACCCGGGCCCGGGTGTGGGCGATGCGGGACGCCGACGACTGGATCCAGGACGTGCCCTACCTGGAGGTCGGCGGGCTCGGGCACGGCGCCGACCCGGTCGACCCCGCCTTCGGCTCGCGGGTGCTGTCCGCCGAGGACTCCGTCGGGCACGCCGGGTACTTCACGCCCGGCACCACGAGCCTGAAGAACTTCGCACGGGTCGGGGTCGGCCTGCCGGCCTCGGTGCGCTGCGCGGACAGCGACCGCCACTGCGCCACGGACCTGGTGTGAACGGCGGGCGGGCAGCGGACGGCGGCCCGGCGGGCGGGACGGCTTGACGCGCGTAGCGCAATGGTGTCGGGAAGGGGGACGGGCGGGCGACCGCCGCTTACGATGAGCCGCATGGGTGATGTGCTGGCCGGTTTTCACACCGTCTGGGAGTTCGACACGGACTCTGTGCTCATCCGCTTCGAACGGGGGATCCGCAGGCCGAGGCTCTTTCAGGTGCTCGGCGAGCGGCGCATCCCCTACGAGGCGCTGCAGTCCGTGGAGCTGTCCCAGGGCAGAAAGGGAAGCGTCGTGCTGCGCGCCGTGCCCAGACCGGGCGCCGACCCGCTGATGGAGGCGGCGGCCGGCCAGCTCAAGGAGGACGCCGACCCCTACCGGCTGGTGCTGCCCGCCGAGCGCGAGACGCTGGCGGAGTACTACGCCGACGAGCTGCGCGCCGTGCTCGGGCCGCAGGCCGACGCCCCGGCCGAGCGCCATCTGGTGGCCGCGCCCGAACCTCCTTTGCAGTTCAAGGCGTACGACGGCAAGGCGTTCTTCGACGGCAGCTCGGTCGCCTTCCGGTGGTTCTGGACGGGCGCGTCCTCGGCGAAGTGGAAGTGCGGGGACCAGAACTTCCCCGTCAGCGCGCTGACGGGGGTCGAGTGGCGCTCGCCGGAGATCTTCAACGGGCATCTGCGCCTGCTGGAGCGCGGCGCGACCTGGGAGCGTCCCGGCGAGGCGGACCAGGATCCGGCCGCCGTGGTGTTCGGGCTCGGTTACGGGCCGGTCCACGAGTCGCTGCCGTTCGCCGCCGCGGTGCTCCAGGCCGTACGGGCCGCCACCCCGGGCGATGACGCGGCGGACCGCCGGGCACCCGCGCGCCGGCCCGCCGAGCCGCGCCGGGACCCGGCCGATATCGCCGACCGCATACGGCAGCTCGGCGAGCTGCACGCCGCGGGGCTGCTGACGGACGACGAATTCAGCGCGAAGAAGGCGGAGTTGCTGGCGGAGCTCTGAGCGCTCCGCTGGATGGGCGGGGTGTCGTCCGCGGACACGTCGTGGCCGGTCGCGCAGTTCCCCGCGCCGCTTGGGGCCGCAGTGTGTGACGCGGGGGACGACGGGCGGCCGGTGGGAGTGACGGGGCCGGGGCGGCGCGTGTGGGGTACAGGTCCCATACCCGGGTATGACCTCCCGTCCCACACCGCGGTATGACGCGCCCCGCCCGGCCCCGCCCGTACGCTGGCCGGGCGATGTTCAGATCACCCCGGTCCTCGAAGACCCCCTCCGCCAAGGCCCCGGTGCCGCGTGGGCGCGTGATGCGCGCCGGCCGCCGGGCCGTCGTGATGCTCGCCGAGGACCTCGGTTCCCCTTCGTCGCCCGGGCGGCCGCTGTTCGGCGGGGTGCGCAGCCGCTGGCTGCGGCTGCTGCCGTATGTGATCGCCCTCGGCTTCGCCACGACCCTGCTGCCGGTGACCATCACCGTGCTGCTCAACGACTACGGCATCAACGGCGGCCTGGCCGGGGCGCTGGGCGTCGCGCAGGCCGCGCCGCTGCTCATGATCGTCACCCGCCCGCTCCAGGCGTGGTGGGTCATCTTCGCCGCGGACGTCGTCGGCGGCTTCGCGCTGATCAACGCACCGGGGCTGGACGGGCGCGCCTGGCCGTGGACGCCGATGGGCATCGTCGGCTATCTCCTGCTGATGCTCGCCATAGGCCTGCGCGAGCCGCGCCGCACCCTGATAGCGGTCTGGCTGGCGACGGGCGCGGCCGGGCTGGTCTTCGAGCTGGTCTACCAGTCCCGCAACCCCACCCATCTGCTGCTGTTCATCCTCAGCGGTCTGATACTGGTCGTCGGCGGCGCGCTGCGCGAACGGGGCGATGCCCAGCGCAAGTTGGTGGAGCAGGAGACCATCAGCGAGGCCGAGCGCTCGCGCCGTACGCTGCTGGAGGAGCGCGCCCGTATCGCCCGCGAGCTGCACGACGTCGTCGCCCACCACATGTCGGTGATCACGGTCCAGGCCGACAGCGCCCCGTACCGCATCGGCGGACTGCCCAAGGAGGCCGAGGAGGAGTTCGGCACGATCGCGGCGACCGCGCGCGAGTCCCTCGCCGAGATGCGCCGTCTGCTGGGGGTGCTCAGAAACGAGGAGACCGAGCGGGCCCGGCAGGCGGACGGCCCGGAGAAGTCCCCGCAGCCTGGCCTGGCGCAGCTGCCCAAGCTGGTCGAGGGCACCGTACGCGCCGGTGTGCCGGTGGAGTTGTCGCTCACCCGGGCCGTCGAGGAGCCCCCGCAGGCGGTGGACCTGTCGGCGTACCGCATCGTGCAGGAGGCGCTGGCCAATGTGGTGCGGCATGCCCCCGGGGCACAGACCCGCGTCTCGGTCACCACGGACCGTACGAGCCTGACGGTGCTGATCGTCAACGGCCCGCCACCGCAGGAGAGAGCGCCCCTGGAGACCAGTGGCACCGGTCACGGCCTGGTCGGTATGCGCGAGCGCGTACGGTTGGTCGGCGGCACCCTGGACACCGGTCCGCTGCCGGACGGCGGCTTCCGCGTCGCGGCCCGGCTGCCCCTGACAGCAAAGGACTCCGACCCCGCATGACCACCCGCGTGATCATCGTTGACGACCAGGCCATGGTGCGGGCGGGCTTCGCCGCGCTGCTCGCCGCGCAGAGCGACATCGACGTCGTCGGTGACGCGCCGGACGGGGTACAGGGCGTCGCGCTGAGCCGCCGGGCGCACCCCGATGTGGTGCTGATGGATGTCCGTATGCCCGAGATGGACGGGCTGGAGGCGGCCCGTCAGCTGCTGGACCCGCCCATCGGGGTCACCCACCGCCCCAAGGTGCTGATGCTGACCACCTTCGACGTGGACGACTATGTGTACGAGGCGCTGCGCGCCGGGGCCTCGGGCTTCCTGCTCAAGGACGCCCCGCCCGCCGACCTGATCTCGGCCGTGCGCGTCGTGGCGGCCGGTGAGGCGCTGCTCGCCCCATCGGTGACCCGGCGGCTGATCGCCGACTTCGCGCGGCAGCGGCCCGCGCCGCGCAAGGACCGCACCGCGCTGCGGCTCAACGGTCTGACGCCGCGTGAGACCGAGGTACTGGGTCTGATCGCGCGCGGGCTGTCCAACCAGGAGATCGCGCAGCAGCTGGTGCTCGCCGAGCAGACGGTCAAGACCCATATCGGGCGCGTGCTGGCCAAGTTGGACCTGCGCGACCGCGCGCAGGCCGTGATCTTCGCGTACGAGTCGGGCCTGGTCTCACCGGGCAATCGCTGACGTCGCGGACCCGCCCTGGGGTTAACCCCACCCCTCCGGTGGGGCTGGCTGCTCCTGCCTGCGAAGGAGCGGTCGGCGCACCCCCTACCCCGGTAGCACCCGGGAGTTGGCCCCGCGGTGTGACGTCACGTCATACACCCCCTTCCTACGTTTCCCCCCGTCACCGCACGACGGAGAGGGAGACCACACCATGCGCAAGCGAGCCAGGCGCACGCTCATCACCGCCGCACTCGCGGCCATGGTGGTCGCGGGGACCGGCGGCTGGGCGGCGGGCAACGAGCAGCCGGCCGTCACCGGGCCCGCCCCCGGCGCCGCGGCCTGGCGCGCGGATCACCGCCTCGGTGAACAGCTGCCCGACCCGGCCACCGCCTCCCCCGCCCAGGTGGCGCGCTTCTTCGCCGCGCTGAGCCCGGCGCGGCAGCGGGAGCTGGCGGACCGGCACCCGATGACCGTCGGCAACCTGGACGGCGCCCCCGTACAGCTGCGCTACCGCGCCAACTCCCGCGCCCTTGAAGCCGAGCGGGACCGGCAGCTGGCCCACGCGGCGGACAGCACTCGGCCCTCCCGGGACCGGCAGCGGGCCCGCGAGCTCGCCGGCCGCTACGCCGAACTGCTGCGGCCCGGCCGCCGGATCCTCCTCTTCGACCCGCGCGAGCGCGGCCAACTGGCCGAGGTGTACGGGGACTTGGCGACGGCCCGGCGCACCGCCGTGGTCGTCCCCGGCTCCGACATCGACCTGTCCTCCTTCGACCGGGAGCACGACCGGTACGGCACCCCCTCCGGGATGGCCAAGTCGCTGCGCGCCCAGATGGCCGCGCAGGCGCCCGGCACCCCCACCGCCGTGATCGCCTGGGCCGGCTACACCACCCCGGTGGGCCTGGGCCCGGACGCCGTCACCGGCCGGCTCGCCGAGGCCGGCGCCCCGCGCCTGGCGCGCTTCCTGGCCGGTCTGGCCGCCACCGGCACCCCGGCACCCGCCCTGCTGTGCCACAGCTACGGCTCGGTGCTCTGCGGCCTGGCGGCCCCGCAGGCGGGCCCCGGCCGCGTCCGTGACCTGGTCGTCTTCGGCTCGCCGGGGATGCGTACGGACCGCGCGGCCGACCTGCGCACCGACGCCCGGGTGTGGGCGGCGCGGGACGCCTCCGACTGGATCGGCAGCGTCCCCAACGTCGAGTTCCTGGGCCTGGGCCACGGCACCGACCCCACCGACCCCGGCTTCGGCGCCCACCGCGTCCGGGCCGACCGGGCCGAGGGCCACACCGGCTATCTCGCCCCCGGCACCGACTCCCTGCGCAGCTTCGCCGCGATCGCCCTCGGCCGCTACGCCGACGTGCGCTGAGCGCGGCCCGCCGCGCCCCCACACCGCCAACTCCCGCCGTCCGCCCGCCGCGTGGACGCCCCACTCCAAGGAACCCGCCATGGCCAGCACCATCCTCCTGCCCGGGACCGCGGACACCGCCGCACCCGAGACCGCGCACGATCGCGCCGCCGGAGCGACGCCTGATCGCCGACCCGCGTCCGTGACCGCCGCGGCGCTCGCAGAGGTGACCGCCGCGGTCCCGGTGTCCGCGACCGCCGCGGCTCCTGCCGAGGCCCTCGCCCCGGCGCCCACCCCGGTACGTCCCCCCTCCGGCACCCCCACCGCCGAGCCCATAGCCACCCCCGCCCCGGCCCCCGCCCGGCGCCCCCGCGGCACCGGCCGCTCGCCGCGCGCCGCGGTCGCCAAGGCGGTGCACGCCATCGAGCGCCGCACCCCCGCCCACCGCGACCGCGCCATCGACGGGCTGCGCGCGCTGGCGCTGCTCGCCGTGCCGGTGGGCCACTGGCTGCTGGGCGGCTTCACCCTGGAGTCCGGCGGGGCGCTGCGCAACGCCAGCCCGCTGTCCACCTTCGGCTTCCTCGCGCCCGCCAGCTGGGTGCTGCAGATGCTCGGCATCTTCTTCCTGGTCGGCGGCTACGCGTCGGTGCTGTCCTACCGCCGGGCGGCCGCCCGCGGGCACTCCACCGGCACCTGGCTGCGCGGCCGACTGGCCCGGCTGGGCCGTCCCGTCCTGGGCGTCACCGCCACCTGGGCCGCGCTGGTCCCCCTCCTGTACGCGCTGGGAGTGCCGCTGGCGTCGCTGCGCACCGGCTCCACGCTGGTGATCCAGCCGCTGTGGTTCGTCGGCGTCTACACCGTGATCACCGCGCTGACCCCGTACTGCGTGCGCGCCGCGCAGAAGATGGGCGCCTGGGCCGCGGCGCCCCTGCTGGCCTGCGTCGCCGTCGTGGACTTCCTGCGCTACGGGCCGTACGCGGAGGTCATGCCGTCCTGGCTGAGCCTGCTCAACCTGCTGCCCGGCTGGATGTTCGCCTACCAACTCGGCGTCTGCTGGGGCGAGAACAAGCTCGGCGGGCGCGCCGCCCGGACGCTGCTGCTGGGCGGCACGGCCCTGTTCGCCGCCCTGCTGATCGCCTTCCACTACCCGCTGAGCATGGTCGGCGTCCCCGGCGAGGCCCGCACCAACTCCCACCCGCCGTCGCTGCTCGTCCTGGCGCTGGCCGCGGCGCAGTCCGGCGCCGCGATCCTGCTGCGCGGCCGGATCGCGCGGCTGCTGAAGCGGCCCGCGCTGTGGGCCCCGGTCGTCGTCATCAACCTGTCGGCGATGACGATCCTGTGCTGGCACCAGACCGCGATGTTCTCGGCCGCGCTGCCCGCTTCCTTCCTCGGGCACGTCCCCGGCCTGACCCTCGCCCCCGACACCGTGGGCTGGCTCCTGGCCCGCCTGGCCTGGATGCCCGTGTTCGCCCTCGTACTGATCGCGATCGGCCACTTCGCCCGCCGCTTCGAGCGGCCGTGGCGCGGGGGTCGGTGCTTCCGCTACTCGCGCCCGGCGGAGGTGAACCCCATGTCGGCGTACCGCGGGCCCGCCACCGCGGCCGCGATCGGCTCCAGGAGTGCCAGCTCCTCGGGGGCCAGCACGATCCGGGCGGCGTCGGTGTTCTCCTCCAGCCGGCGGCGGCTGCGCGTACCGGGGATGGGGACCACCGTCAGGCCGTGCACCTGTGCCCGCTGGTGCACCCAGGCCAGCGCGATCTGTGCGGGCGTGGCGCCGTGGGCGGCGGCGACCTTGCCCACGGGCTCCAGGAGCGCGGCGTTGGCCGCGGCGCTCTCCCCGGTGAAGCGCGGCATCCGCAGGCGGGCGTCGTCCGCGCTCAGCTTCCGGTCCGCGCCGACGAACGAACCGGTCAACAGGCCGCGGCCGAGCGGCGAGTACGGCACCAGGGCGACGCCCAGCCCGGCCGCGGCCGGGACCACATTGGCCTCGATGTCACGGCTGAAGAGCGACCACTCCGACTGCACCGCCGCGATGGGGTGCACCGCGTGCGCCGCGCGCAGCTCACCGCCGGTGACCTCGCTCAGCCCCAGGTGCTTGACCTTGCCCTCGGCCACCAGCTCGGCCATGGCGCCGACCGTCTCCTCGATGGGGACGCGCACATCGCGGCGGTGCATGTAGTACAGGTCGATCTCGTCCACGCCCAGGCGCCGCAGGCTGGCCTCCACGGCCGCGCGGATGTACGGGCGGTCGTTGCGGATCAGCCGCCGCGTCGGGTCGGCGGGGTCGATGGCCAGCGCGAACTTGGTCGCCAGGACGATCTCGTCGCGGTGCGCCCGGACGAAGGGCGCGAGGAACTTCTCGTTCTCCCCCGCCCCGTACATGTCGGCGGTGTCGTACAGCGTGACGCCCCGCTCCAGCGCGCGCTCCAGCGTGGCCCGCGCCTCGTCCGCGTCGGTGGGCCCGTATCCGTAGCTCATGCCCATGCAGCCCAGGCCCTGGACGCCGGTCCGCGGCCCGCCGGTGCCCAGCCGGACCGTGCCGATGCCTTCGATGCGGCTCTCTTGTGCGCTCATCCCGTGCGTACCCATCCCGTTCGTGGCCATCTCGTTCGTGGCCGTGTCGTTCTCAAACGCTCTCGAAGACCGCCTCGGACTCACGTCGGGCGTCCGCATAGATCTCGATCTTGTGGTCCAGGACCATGAGGGTGCTCTGCAGGTCCGCGAGCTTTTGGCGTACGTCCTCGCGGTGGGCGGTCAGCAGCTGCTCGCGGTCGGCGAAGGTGTGCCGGCCGGCCCGTACGAGTTCGGCGTAGCGGACCATGTCGGCCACCGGCATGCCGGTCAGCCGCAGTTTGCCCACCAGGTCCAGCCAGTCCAGGTCGCGGTTGCTGAAGCGGCGCTGGCCGGTGTGGGTGCGGTCCACGTGCGGCATCAGCCCGATCCGCTCGTACCAGCGCAGGGTGTGCGCGCTCAGGCCGGTGTACTGGGCGACCTCGCTGATCGTGTACTGGTCCTGGCCGTCCGGCCGGGGATGGTCGATCATCCCCATGCACCGGGCCACCCTGGCCGGTCCGCTGTCCACCACCGTCATGTCGCACCCCTTCGCAGGATCGGATCCCTCACGACGGCCCCAACGCTAGAGACTTGGAGTGCACTCCAAGCAAGCGAAGTCTTGACCCAATCTTGGGAGGTTAGGCTCGGATCATGTCCCTGCAGAGTCTGAAGCTGATCGAGACCTGGCCGGTGCCGACCGCCGCGGCCGCTGTCGTACGAGCCGACGGTACGGTGGCCGGTTCCTGCGGCCCCGTGGACCACCGCTTCCCGCTGGCCTCGGTCACCAAGCCGCTCGCCGCCTACGCCGCGCTGCTGGCGGTCGAGGAGGGTGCGGTGGAGCTGGACGAGCCGGCCGGGCCCGCCGGGTCCACGGTCCGCCATCTGCTCGCGCACACCTCGGGCCTGGCCTTCGACGAGCACCGGGTGATGGCCGCGCCGGGCACCCGCCGTATCTACTCCAACGCGAACTTCGAGGTGCTGGGCGACCACATCGCCAAGGCCACCGACATCCCCTTCGCGCGCTACCTGCACGAGGCGGTCCTCGAACCGCTGGGCATGACCTCCACCGAGCTGGCCGGCTCCCCCGCCAAGGACGGCGTCTCCACCGTCACGGACCTGGTCCGCTTCGCCGCCGAGCTCCAGGCCCCGCGCCTGCTCTCCCCCCAGACCCTGGCGGAGGCGACCTCGGTGGTCTTCCCCGGCCTGACGGGCGTGCTGCCCGGCTACGGCCGCCAGGAGCCCAACGACTGGGGCCTGGGCTTCGAGATCCGCGGCGCCAAGTCGCCGCACTGGACCGGGAGTTCGTCCTCGCCGCGGACGTACGGGCACTTCGGCCAGTCGGGCACGTTCCTGTGGGTGGACCCCGCCGTGGGCGCGGCCTGTGTGGCGCTGACGGACCGGGCGTTCGGCCCGTGGGCGGTCGAGGTCTGGCCGCCGCTGACCGACGCGGTCCTGGCCGAACTGCGCTGATCCCCCAAGCCCGGGGAACCGGACCTACCCGTACACCGGCTCGGCCGGCAGTTCCCAGAGCAGCAGCTCGGTGGCGCCCAGCGCCCTGGCCTCGACGCCCCGCGCGTCCGTGATGCGCGCGGCGTCGCCGGCCGCCAGCTTGCTCTCGCCCAGCACCGCGCCGCCCCGCACCACGTGCACGTAGACCCGCGCCGCGTCCGGCACCGCCGTGCGCTCCCCGTCCACCAGGCGCCTGATGTGCAGCATCGAGGCCGCGCGCGGGACGGCGTACGGGGTGCCGTCGGCGATGCCGCGCACCACCTCGTAGGAGGGCTCCCCGCCGAATTCGACGGGGGTCAGCCACATCTGCAGGAACCGCAGCGGCTCGGGTCCCTCGTTGCGCTCCTCGTGCCGGACCCCGCCCGCCGCGCTGAGCCGCTGCACGTCACCGGCGCGTACCACCGTCTCGTGGCCGGTGGTGGTGTCGCGGTGGGTCAGCTCGCCCGCCATGACCCAGGTGACGATCTCGGTGTCGCGGTGCGGGTGTTCGGCGAAGCCCGCGCCGGGGGCCAGGCGCTCCTCGTTGCAGGCCACCATCGGGCCGAAGCGGAGGTTGTCCGGGTCGTAGTGCGACCCGAAGGAGAAGGCGTGCAGAGTCTCGATCCCCGCGTCAGCGTCCCCGCCCCGGTAGCGTTCGTCACCCGCGCGCACCTGAAGCGACGCCCCACGCGGCGCTTCGGTCACCGGGATTCACCTCGTAGGGTCGTTGCCGCGGTCAGCCGCGGGGCTCGGCCACAGATCCGGGGGCCGACCCCGGGCAAAGACAGCATGGGCCCACCGTAGCCCCGCCGCGACATCACCCGCCCCCGATAAGGCAGGCTTGGCCCCGTGTCTGAACCCGCATCGCACGACGCGCACCCGCACTCCGCGACCCTCCGCCGGCTGGAGAAGTCGTCCGGCAAGCTGGCCGCCAACGCCATTGCCCGCATGGACGCGCAGCTGCCGTGGTACCGCGCGATGCCGCCGGAGAACCGCTCCTGGATCGGCCTGGTCGCCCAGGCGGGCATCGCGGCCTTCACCGAGTGGTTCCGGCACCCGGAAACCCCGCAGGCCATCAGCACCGACGTCTTCGGTACGGCGCCGCGCGAGCTGACCCGGGCGATCACTTTGCGCCAGACCGTGGAGATGGTCCGTACGACCATCGAGGTCATGGAGGCGGCCATCGACGACGTGGCCGCCCCGGGCGACGAATCGGTGCTGCGCGAGGCGCTGCTGGTCTATGCCCGGGAGATCGCCTTCGCCACCGCGCAGGTCTACGCGCAGGCCGCCGAGGCCCGCGGCGCCTGGGACGCCCGCCTGGAGTCGCTGGTGGTCAACGCCGTGCTCTCGGGCGAGGCCGACGAGGGCGCCGTCTCCCGCGCGGCCGCGCTCGGCTGGAACTCCCCCGAGCACGTCTGTGTCGTGCTGGGTACGGCCCCCGACGGGGACAGCGAACTGACGGTGGAGGCGATCCGGCGGGCCGCCCGGCACGCCAAGCTCCAGGTGCTCACCGGCGTCCTGGGCTCCCGCCTGGTGGTCATCGCGGGCGGCTCGGACGACCCGCTCAAGGCGGCCAAGGCGCTGATCGGGCCGTACGCCGCGGGGCCCGTGGTGGCCGGGCCCGTGGTCTCCGACCTGCTGGCCGCGACCCGCTCGGCGCAGGCCGCCGCGGCCGGGCTGCGGGCGTGTGCCGCCTGGCCGGACGCGCCCCGCCCGGTGCTCTCCGACGACCTGCTGCCGGAGCGCGCGATGGCCTCGGACCCGGTGGCCCGCGACCAGCTGGTGGAGGAGATCTACAGACCGCTGGAAGAGGCGGGCTCGGCCCTGCTGGAGACGCTGAGCGTGTATCTGGAACAGGCCAGCAGCCTGGAGGGGGCGGCGCGGATGCTGTTCGTGCACCCCAACACCGTGCGCTACCGGCTGCGACGTGTGACGGACGTCACCGGCTGGTCACCCTCCGACGTACGCTCCGCCTTCACTCTGCGTATCGCACTGATCCTGGGGCGTCTAGCAGACCGTGAGGCGCAGCCCTAGACTTTTGTCGAACACCAACAATTCCCCTGATGGTTCTTCGTCCCTGTCCCCACGGGCGGGCGGGACCTCCCACAAGAGAGAGTGTGAGGGTGCTCGTACTCGTCGCTCCCGGCCAAGGCGCTCAGACGCCCGGCTTCCTGACCCCCTGGCTCGACCTCCCCGGTGTCGAAGACCGGCTCCGTGAGTGGTCGGCCGCCATCGACCTGGACCTGGTCCACTACGGCACGAACGCCGACGCGGACGAGATCCGCGACACCGCCGTGGCGCAGCCCCTGCTGGTGGCGGCCTCGCTGGTCTCCGCACGGCAGCTCTTCCCCAGCGGCGAGGACTTCGCCCGCCAGGTCGGCGCCGCCGCCGGACACAGCGTGGGCGAGCTGGCAGCGGCCGCGCTGACCGGTGTGCTGCCGGACGAGGCCGCCCTGCGCCTGGTGCGCACGCGCGGCCTGGCCATGGCCGAGGCCGCCGCGGTCACCGAGACGGGCATGTCGGCGCTGCTGGGCGGCGAGCAGGACGTCGTCCTGCCGCACCTGGAGAAGCTCGGCCTGACCCCGGCGAACGTCAACGGCGCGGGCCAGATCGTGGCCGCGGGCACCGCCGAGCAGCTGGCGGCGCTGGCCGAGGACAAGCCCGAGGGCACCCGCCGGGTCGTGCCGCTGAAGGTGGCCGGAGCGTTCCACACCAGCCACATGGCGCCCGCCGTGGCGAGCCTGGAGGCCGCGGTCAAGGAGCTGGCCGCCGCCGATCCGCACACCCGCCAGGTCTCCAACAAGGACGGCCGGGCCGTCACCTCCGGCCAGGAGATGGTCCAGCGCCTGGTGGGCCAGGTGGCCAGCCCCGTGCGCTGGGACCTGTGCATGGAGACCTTCAAGGAGCTCGGCGTCACCGCGATCATCGAGGTGGCCCCGGGCGGCACCCTCGTCGGTCTGGCCAAGCGCGCCCTGCCCGGTGTGCAGACCCTCGCCCTGAAGACCCCCGACGACCTCGACGCGGCCCGCACGCTGATCGCCGAGCACGCTTCCCCGGCCGAATAGGAGCCAGCCGAGCATGACCTCGAAGATCAAGCCTGCCAAGGGCGCCCCGTACGCGCGCATTCTCGGCGTGGGCGGCTACCGCCCGACCCGTGTGGTGCCCAACGAGGAGATCCTCAAGCACATCGACTCCTCCGACGAGTGGATCCGCTCGCGGTCCGGCATCGCCACCCGCCACTGGGCGGGCCCGGAGGAGACCGTCGCCTCGATGTCCGTGGAGGCCTCCGGCAAGGCGATCGCCGATGCCGGGATCACGCCCGAGCAGATCGGCGCGGTGATCGTCTCGACCGTCTCGCACTTCAAGCAGACCCCGGCCATCGCGACCGAGATCGCCCACCGCGTCGGCGCGGGCAAGCCGGCCGCCTTCGACATCTCGGCGGGCTGCGCGGGCTTCGGCTACGGCCTCACCCTCGCCAAGGGCATGGTCACCGACGGCAGCGCCGAGTACGTGCTGGTCATCGGCGTGGAGCGGCTCTCGGACCTGACCGACCTCAAGGACCGCGCAACCGCCTTCCTCTTCGGCGACGGCGCCGGAGCGGTGGTCGTCGGCCCCGCCAACGAGCCCTCGATCGGCCCGACCGTGTGGGGCTCGGAGGGCGACAAGTCCGAGACGATCAAGCAGACGGTCGCCTGGGACGCCTACCGCCCCACCCCGGTCCCCGGCGGTGACGGCCCCGAGGCCCGCCCGGCCCTGGACGAGGTCCGTTACCCCGCCATCACCCAGGAGGGCCAGGCGGTCTTCCGCTGGGCCGTCTTCGAGATGGCCAAGGTCGCCCAGCAGGCGCTGGACGCGGCCGGGGTCAGCCCGGAGGACCTGGACGTCTTCATCCCGCACCAGGCCAACATGCGGATCATCGACTCGATGGTGAAGACTCTGAAACTGCCGGAGAGCGTCACGGTCGCCCGTGACGTGGAGACCACCGGCAACACCTCGGCCGCCTCCATTCCGCTCGCCATGGAGCGGCTGCTGGCGACCGGACAGGCCAAGAGCGGCGACACCGCGCTGGTCATCGGCTTCGGGGCGGGTCTCGTGTACGCCGCGACGGTCGTTACCCTCCCCTAGGCACGATCTGCGTGCCGCGGGCGTATCCGTACGTCCCCGGCCCGTGGGCCGTCGCCCAGAGCTTCACCGCATTACGTAATTCGTGCAGCGTTCACAACGGCGCTGCCACTGGAAATAATCGAAGGAGCGCCATCATGGCCGCCACTCAGGAAGAGATCGTCGCCGGTCTCGCCGAGATCGTTAACGAGATCGCCGGGATCCCCGTTGAGGACGTCCAGACGGACAAGTCCTTCACCGACGACCTGGACGTCGACTCGCTGTCCATGGTCGAGGTCGTCGTCGCCGCCGAAGAGCGCTTCGACGTGAAGATCCCGGACGACGACGTCAAGAACCTCAAGACCGTCGGCGACGCGACCGACTACATCCTCAAGCACCAGGGCTGATCCAGTCCCGCGCATGTCGCCACCCCGCGGTGGCGCCGTAGCTTCTCAACCCTCTACCCGTGGAGTAAGAAACCCCGTGAATGCGACCAATCGCACCGTGGTCGTCACCGGTATCGGCGCAACCACACCGCTGGGTGGCGACAGCGCATCGACCTGGGAGGGCCTGGTCGCCGGACGCTCCGGCGTCAGCCTTCTCGAAGACGACTGGGCGGCAGAGATGCCCGTCCGTATCGCCGCGCGGGCCGCTGTGGACCCCGGCGAGGTCATCCCCCGCCCGCAGGCCCGCAAGCTGGACCGCTCGGCGCAGTTCGCGCTGATCGCGGCCCGTGAGGCCTGGGCCGACGCGGGCTTCACCGCCCGGGCCGGCGAGGACTCCTCCGTGGACCCGGACCGCCTGGGCGCGGTCATCGCCTCCGGTATCGGCGGCGTGACCACCCTGCTCGGCCAGTACGACGTGCTCAAGGAGAAGGGCGTCCGCCGCGTCTCCCCGCACACCGTCCCGATGCTGATGCCCAACGGCCCGTCCGCCAACGTGGGCCTGGAGGTCAACGCCCGCGCCGGTGTGCACACCCCGGTCAGCGCCTGCGCGTCCGGCGCCGAGGCGATCGGCTACGCGATCGAGATGATCCGTACGGGCCGCGCCGACGTCGTCGTCGCCGGTGGCACCGAGGCGGCGATCCACCCGCTGCCCATGGCCGCGTTCGGCAACATGATGGCGATGTCGAAGAACAACGACGACCCGCAGGGCGCCTCCCGTCCCTACGACGCCGGGCGCAACGGCTTCGTGATGGGCGAGGGCTCCGGCGTGATCGTGCTGGAGTCGGCCGAGCACGCCGCCAAGCGCGGTGCCAAGGTGTACGCCGAGGCCGTCGGCCAGGGCATCTCCGCCGACAGCCACGACATCGTGCAGCCCGAGCCCTCCGGCAACGGCATCGCGCACGCGCTGCAGAACCTGCTGAGCAACACCGACCTGGACCCCGCCGAGATCGTGCACGTCAACGCGCACGCCACCTCGACCCCGCAGGGCGACCTGGCCGAGCTCAAGGGCCTGCGCAAGGTCTTCGGCGACGATGTCGACCACATGGCGATCTCCGCCACCAAGTCGATGACCGGGCACCTGCTCGGCGGCGCCGGCGGCGTGGAGACCGTGGCCTCGATCCTGGCGCTCTACAACCGTGTGGCCCCGCCGACGATCAACGTGGAGAACCTCGACCCCGAGGCGGACGCGGACATCGTGCGCGGCGAGGCCCGCGCGCTGCCCGCCGAGGGCCGCATCGCGGCGCTGAACGACTCCTTCGGCTTCGGCGGCCACAACGTCGTGCTGGCGTTCCGTACCGTCTGAGCCCGCGCGCACCCGCGTATCCGACGAAGGCCCGCCCGGTGACCGGGCGGGCCTTCGCGTCCCTGTTTCCCTCAGCCCTCCACGAAGCTGGCGAAGTACGCCGCGGCGCCGTCCTCGTCGCCGTGCCCCTGCTCCTGGGCCCGCCGGAACCGCTCGGCACAGGCCGCCGCGAGATCCAGCCGCAGACCCGCCTCCCGGGCCGCGTTCCCGATCAGCGCCGCGTCCTTGCGGGCCGCCGAGACGGTGAAACTCGGCGAGAAGTCGCCGCTGAGGATCAGCTCCGCCTTCGACTGGAGGTAGGGCGAGTCCAGCGGCCCGCCGGCCACCGCCTGGAGGAAGGCCCGGGGGTCCACCTCCAGGCCCTCGGCGAGCGCCAGGGCCTCCCCCGTCGCGTTGATCACGGACAGTACCCAGCTGTTGAAGACCAGCTTGAGGCGGCTGGCGGTGCCCGCGGCGGCGTCCTCGCCGACCCACAGCGTGCGCTGCCCCACGGCGTCCAGGACCCGGTCGGCCACGCCCCTGGCCTCGTGCGGTCCGGCCGCGAACACCGTCAACTGCCCTTTCTCCGCGGGCAGTTTGCTGCCCAGTACGGGGGCGTCGACCAGCACCGCGCCGTGCTCGCGGGCGAATGCGGCGAGCGGCGCCACGGCCTGCGCGCCCACCGTGCTCGTCTGGACCCAGACCGTGCCGGGACCGAGGGCGGGCGCCGCCGAGCGCATCGCGTCGAGTACGGCGGGGCCGTCCAGCAGCATGGTCACCACGGCGTCCGCGCCGCGCACCGCCTCGGCCGCGCTGTCGGTGACCTGGATGCCGTCGGCGGCCAGCGGCTCGGCCCTGGCGCGGGTACGGTTCCAGGCCCGGACCGTGAGCCCGGCCCCGGCGAGATTGCGGGCCATCGCCGCGCCCATGATTCCGGTGCCCAGAACGGCCACCGCGAAGTTGTCAGCCATGCCCGCACGCTAAGGCCTGGAGTGCACTCCAGGGCAAGGCGCCAGGAGCGGTCAGACGACCTGGTGGAGCCAGCGGACCGGGGCGCCCTCGCCGGCGTAGCGGAAGGGTTCCAGTTCGTCGTCCCAGGGCTTGCCGAGCAGCTTGGCGACCTCGGCCTGCAGGTCCGTCTCGCCGCGCGAGGAGCGGGCCAGGGCGGCGCGCAGCCGGTCCTCGGGGATGAGGATGTCGCCGTGGATGCCGGTGACGGCGTGGAAGATGCCCAGCTCGGGGGTGGAGCTGTAGCGCTCGCCCTCGGCGGTGGCGCAGGG
Source organism: Streptomyces sp. UF-297 (assembly GCF_058245575.1). Classification (NCBI taxonomy): domain Bacteria; kingdom Bacillati; phylum Actinomycetota; class Actinomycetes; order Kitasatosporales; family Streptomycetaceae; genus Streptomyces; species Streptomyces sp. UF-297. The sequence continues at coordinate 27,976 of NZ_JBSIBZ010000026.1, forward strand.
CTCCGCGGTGACCTCGAAGCGCAGCAGGTGCCAGCCGCGCAGCGCGGAGGCGAGTTTGGAGGCGGTGCCCGATTCACCCTGCCAGGAGAACTCCGCTCTCCAGGTGCCGGGAGACGCGGGCTGGCGGATCCAGTCGAGATTGACGCGCACACCGAGGACGCCCGCCACGGCCCATTCGACGTGCGGGCACAGCGCGCGCGGAGCGGAGTGGACGTACAGAACTCCACGTGTCGTCACCGGGACCTCCAGTACGGTTCGAGGTTCGCCTTCCCCAGCGGCCTCGTGCCCGTTCCGGTAGCGGCCGGGACAGCTGCGCTCATTCTGCCCCAATGATCACTTCGGCACCAGCTTGCGAGGTTACCAACAGTAAACACCATTAGCCCCAATTTGCCGCAAAAGGGACAGGAAATGACGTGATGTAATTTGTCCGTGCCGACTGCACTTGCCACTTCGGGTCGCCGCCCGACTGTCTCGGCAAAGCTACCGCGCGGCGACGGCCGGGGAGTGACGTACGGTCGGTCCCGGAAGAGATATCACTCGCACGTCGGAGGGGACAGGGGATGGCGAAGATCGGTCGGCCCTTTCGGCGAATTCCACGAATCCGCCCCCGGACCGCCGCGGTCCGCACACTCACCGCGACCGCTCTGCTGCTGCCCTTGACCGCTTGCGGCGACCCTTCGGGAGGCGGCAACTCCCCCTCGCCGCAGGGCGGTACCGCGGCGAAGCGCCCCTCCGCCGCGTCCGCCTGGAAGACCCGCCCCGCCTCGATCGCGGCGCTCGGCGACTCCATCACCGTCGCCTTCGACGCCTGCACCGTGCTCGCGGACTGCCTCGAGGTCTCCTGGGCCACCGGCACCGACCCGCAGGTCGGCAGCCTGGCGCGGCGACTGGTGAAGACGCCCGCCACGCACAGCTGGAACCTGGCCAAGACCGGGGCCGTCGTCGCGGATCTGCCCGGGCAGGTCGACGCCGCCATCGAGCACCGGCCCGAGCTGGTCACGGTGCTGATCGGCGCCAACGACGCGTGCCGCAGCGACGTCTCGGCCATGACCCCGGCGGCCTCCTTCCGCGCGGAGTTCGAGGCCTCGCTGAAGAAGCTGCGGCAGGCGCTGCCCAAGACGCAGGTGTATGTGGCCGGGGTGCCGGATCTGATGCGGCTGTGGGAGGAGGGTCGTAAGAGTCAGGCGAGCAAGGACGTGTGGAAGCTGGGGATCTGCCAGTCGATGCTGCGGGCGCCCGACGACCTGGGACCGGCCGCGGTCCAGCGGCGCAAGAGCGTCCAGGACCGGGTGGTGGCGTACAACGCGGCGCTCAAGGACGTCTGCGCCAAGGACGGGCTGTGCCGCTACGACAAGGCGGTCTTCGACTACCGCTTCACCGCTGGGCAGTTGAGCGCCTGGGACTGGTTCCACCCCAGCAAGCAGGGGCAGCGGGAGCTGGCGGAGATGGCGTACCGGGAGATCACCCGGGAAGAATCCGGGACCCCTTAAGGGATCGCGAGCGGCAAGATCGTCCCTGGCGGCGACGGCCCGGGGCCCCTCGGCCCGCCACCATGGAGACTCGACCTGACTGCCGCAGTTCTCTGGGGGACGCACCACCATGACCGCACACCGCCGCACCGCCCGTATCGCCCTGGCCGCCACGGCGCTGACGCTGGTGGCCACCGGCTGCTCACTGATCCAGGAGACGCAGAAGGGCGAGCGCACCTACACGGTGGACGGCAAGGTCTCGGCGGTCTCGGCCGCCTCGCTGGGCGGCAACATCCGCGTCGTGGGCGGCGACGAGGCCGACGGCAAGGTGCGGGTGACGGAGAAGTACGAGTACACCGAGCGCAAGCCCCGGACCCAGCACTCCCTCAAGGGCGGCAGGCTGACGCTCGAGCAGGACGACTGCGGGAGCAAGGAAGGCACCTGCAATGTGAGCTTCGAGGTGACGGTGCCGCGGTCGGCGGCGGCCGACCTGGACACCGAGGGCGGCGATGTGTCCGTGCGCGGCACCTCGGGGACCATCGCGGCGCGCAGCAGCGGCGGCGATGTCGAGGTCCGGGACTCCGCGGCGCGGAAGGTGAAGATGCACACCGACGGCGGGGATGTGATCGCCGCCTTCAACGAGGCGCCGGACCAGTTGGAGGGGACCACCAGCGGAGGCAATGTCGATCTGCGCCTGCCGCGGGGCGACTACGCCATCGACGCGTCCACCGACGGCGGCAGCCGCAAGGTGGACGTCCCCTCCAGCGACAAGGCCCGGCACAAGGTCAAGGCGCACTCCAGCGGCGGGAACATCCTGGTGCGCTCCTCCTGAGCGCACCAGGGCGGGGCGGGGCTCTCAGTCGACGGTGACCTCCGCGGCCAGCCGGCGGTCGGTGACGCTGCGGGCGGCCTCGATGGCGTAGGTCCCCTCGATGAAGCGCCAGCCGTGGGCGGCCTGGTCCCAGATCTCGAAGGCCCGGCGCGGCAGGGCGATCTCGGCCTGGACGACCTCGCCGGGCGCGGCCTGCACACAGGCGAAACCGGCGAGCCTGCGGGCGGGGCGCCGGACGCCGTCGTGGACGGGCGCGAGATAGATCTGCACGACCTCGCGGCCGGGGCGGGTGCCGGTGTTGCGCACCCGGACCGTGGCGGTGGTGGGGGTGGCCCGGAGGGATTCGTACGCCCAGTCGGTGTAGCCCAGGCCGTGCCCGAAGGGGTACGCGGGCTTCGCCGCGGCCTGCTCCCAGGCGCGGTAGCCGATGAACACCCCTTCCTCGTACGGGAGTTGGCCGTTGATCGGGGTGACCTGGGTGACCGGGGCGTCCGCCAGGCGGGCCGGCCAGGTCGTGGGCAGCCGACCGCCCGGCTCGTGGGCGCCCAGCAGGACGTCGGCCAGGGCGTGGCCGGCCTCCTGGCCGGGGAACCAGCTCAGCAGGACCGCGGGGACCCGCTCGCGCCAGGGGAGCTCCACCGGGGAGCCGGAGTTGACGACCACGACGGTGTGCGGGTTGGCGGCGGCGATGCGGGCGACCAGGTCGTCCTGGCGGCCCGGGAGCCTGAGGTCCGTGCGGTCCCAGCCCTCGGACTCGACCTCTTCGGTGGTGGCCAGGACCACGATCGCGGCGTCGGCGGCGGAGGCCGTGCGCACCGCCTCGGCCAGTTCCTCCTCGGGGTCGCGCTGCGGCTCCAGATGGCCGAGTGCGAAGGTCAGCGCGGTCATGTCCTCGGCGGGTCCGAGGCTGAGCGGGGTGTAGCGCAGGGTGACCTGAAGCGGGCCGCCCGCGCTCAGGCGGGCCTGGACCCGGCGCTCGGCGGGGTTCATGAACGCTTCGAACGGGTCCTCGCCGCTCGGCGTGGAGCGGTCCTCGAACAGCACACGGCCGTCGACCGTCAGCCGCAGATCGCCGCTGCCGGCGACGGAGAAGGTGTGGATGCCGGTGGTCTGCGGGGTGAAGGTGCCGGTGAGTTCGATACGGGCGAGGGAGTGCGGGGTGACGCCCTCGGGGAAGCCGCCCAGCGCCTGCACCTTGCCGTCGGGCTGCGGCTGCTCGGCCAAAAGGCGGCCCTCGGCGTCCAGATAGCGGGCGCGCAGCTCGAAGCCCTCGCGGGCGTGGGGGACTTTGGTGCGCGGGTCGGCGCCGACGGCGAAGGTGACCTCGACGTCCTCGGGGAGGGCGGCGCGCAGGCCCTGGAGCGGGGAGACGACACGCTCGGGGAAGACGGTGGCCGAGCCGCCGCCGAGCACGCGGGCCTGCCGGGCGGCGGCGCCGATCACCGCGACCGAGCGCAGGGCGGTCGCCTCCAGGGGCAGTGCGCGGGCCGGACTCCCTTGGCGTACCGGCTCGTTGCGCAGCAGGACGAAGGAGCGGCGGGCGATCTCGCGGGCCGTCGCGCGGCCGTCGACGCGCGCGGGCAGCTCCTGCGGGGCCACGGCCGCGGGGGCCGTATCGAGGCAGCCCGCGCGGGCTGCCAGCAGCAGTACCCGGCGCACCGCGTCGTCCACCGCGCTCTCACCGACCCTGCCCTCGCGCACGGCACGGGCCAGCGGGGCGCCGAAGACCGTCCGCGGGCCCGGCATGGCGATGTCCAGGCCGCCGCGCAGGGCGCGCACGGTGTCGCGGGCCGCCGTCCAGTCGGAGACGTTGCAGCCGTCGAAACCCCACTCGCCGCGCAGGACTTCCTGTACGAGGTGGCGGTGCTCGGTCATCGTGGCGCCGTTGACCTGGTTGTAGGCGGTCATCAGGGCCCAGGGGCGGGCGGCGGCGACGATGTGCTCGAAGGGGGCGAGATACAGCTCGCGCAGCGGGCGCGGGGCGATGCGGTTGTCGACGGTGAAGCGGTCGGTCTCGGCGTCGTTGCCCACGAAGTGCTTGACGGTCGCGCCGACGCCGCCGTCCTGTACGCCCGAAACGTAGCCCGCGCCGATCGCGCCGGTCAGATACGGGTCCTCCGAATAGCACTCGAAGTGGCGCCCGCCCAGCGGGGAGCGGTGCAGGTTGACGGTGGGCGCCAGCAGGACGTGGACGCCCTTGCGGCGGGCCTCCTGGGCGAGGAGCCGGCCCGCGCGCCGGGCGAGCTCCGGGTCCCAGGTGGCGGCGAGCGCGGTGGGGCTGGGCAGGGCGACGGAGGGCTCCTTGGCGCTCCACTGCCGGCCGCGTACACCGATGGGGCCGTCCGACATGACCAGGGAGCGCAGTCCGATCGCGGGGACGGCGGGCAGGGTCCACATGTCCTGGCCGGACAGCAGACGGGCCTTGGTGTCCAGGTCGAGCGCGGCCAGGGCGCGTTCGACTGCCGCGGCGCGCTCGGCGTCGGCGGCGCTGCCGAGGGTCGCGGCGGCGCCGCCGAGGGATGGGGCGCGGACCCCGCCCCGCTCCTGGTCCCGCTCGCGGTCGGTCATACGGCGCTCCTTGCATGCGGCTTGCATACGGCCGGATACGGCACTCCCCGAAGTGGGGCTTTGCGGGCCCCGGTTCGAATGGTGATGCCTCAACTCGCTTTCACCGTGCGTGCGGTAGGCATCGTAATTCTTCCGTAATCTCGCGGGAAGTCCCCCGTACGGGGGTTACGCTCGGCCGGTGAACGCAGGACAGCGGGGCGGGGGGCGCGAGGCACGGCGCGCGGAGCGGCGCGCGGCGATCCTCCAGGCCGCCGTGGAGCTGATCGCCGAGCGCGGCTACCGCGGCACGTCCCTGGCCGCGGTCGCGGAGCGGGCCGGGCTGACCCAGCAGGGCCTGCTGCACCACTTCCCCAACAAGGAACTCCTCCTGGTGGGGGTCCTGGAGGCGCGCGACCGCTGGGATCTGGCCTCGGCCCTCGCCTCCGGCTCCTGGCGCACCGGCACCCTGGCCCAGCTGGTGGAGTACAACGCCACCCGGCCGGGCCTCGTGCAGACCTACACCGTGCTGTCCGGCGACAGCGTCACCGAGGACCACCCCGCCCGTGACTTCTTCGAGCGGCGCTACCGGGCCGTGCGCGGGTCCCTGGCGGACGCGCTGCGCGCGGAGTTCGGCGACGAGCTGCCGGGCGGGCTGACGCCGGAGCGCGCGGCGCCGCTGCTGGCGGCCGTCATGGACGGGCTCCAGCTCCAGTGGCTGCTGGACCCGCAGAGCGTGGACATGGCGGCGGCCTTCCGTGACTTCCTGGCGCTGCTGGGCACCGCACAGGGCGGCCGCCAGGCTTGATGCGGCGAACGCTCCACGGGAAGCGGTGGGTCACCCGCGAATCGTCCGTGGCCGGTCGCGCACACGCGGCGCAGCCGCACAGCGACACGGCCCCGCGCCCCCTTATCGGGGCGCGTCCGAGTTCTTCAGGACCTCGATGATGCTGCCGTAGCTGTCGGAGCCGTGGCCGGCCGCGGCGGCGCGCTCCATGGTGGCCTTCAGCAGATGCGGCAGGGCGTTGTCGATGCCGCGGGCCTCGGCGGCGTGGATGAGGTGGTCGATGGTCGCGATCTGGATGTCGACGGTGGCGTCGTCGCCCGGGTAGCGCCCGGCGTCCACTTGGGCCGCGTAGGTGGTCATGAAGCCGCTCACGGCGGTGAGCCAGCGCAGCGCGATGCGGGTGAAGGCCGTGGCGTTCGTCGCCTGCGCCGTGACCACTGCGGTGCCGTGCAGCCAGCCGGTGAAGGCGGACCACATCAGGCCGAGCAGGGCGACGTCGTAGAGGGAGGCGAGGCCGGGGTCGGTGCCCAGGTGGACCGGGTCGCCGAGGGCGGTGAGCGCCGGGCGGTGGGCCTCCAGGAGGGCCGCGTCGCCGCTGTAGAGGAACATCGTCTCGGGGCTGCCGACGCCGGGCGGGGTGGTCATGACCGCGCCGTCGAGGTAGGCGGCGCCGTGCCGCGCGGCCCACGCGGTGGCCTCGTGGGCCTGCTCCGGGGAGCCGGAGGTGAGGTTGACCAGGGTCCTGCCCCCAAGTGCGGCGGCGGCCGGGTCGAGGAGGCCGTACATGACGTCGTAGTCCAGGACGCAGACGATGGTCAGGCCGCTCGCCGCGACGGCCTCGGCGGGGGTGGCCGCGAGCGTGGCGCCCTGGGCGAGCAGCGCGTCGGCCTTGCCCGGGGAGCGGTTCCAGACGGTGGTGGGGTGGCCCTTGGCCAGCAGCGCGGCGGCCAGCGCCGAGCCCATCGAGCCCAGTCCGATGACGGTGACGGCCTCGCGTTCGCGGTTCATGAGTTTTCTCCAGATATGCCGGGGAGTTCCGCCTGATGGCGGTTGATCACGTACGGACCACCTTCACAGCGGGCGGCGGGCCGGAACAGTGACAGGAGTGACCGCTGTCGCCAAATTCCTGCCAGGCTCCTGGCGTACGCTCCGGGCATGAGCGCTGGTTCCGTCGCCCTGGTCGTGCCCGAGGACATCGGGATCCCCTCGTGGGACCTGTACGAACTGAGCATCCCGTGCACGGTCTTCGGCAAGCCGCAGCCCGACCTGGCCGACCCCTGGTACGACCTGCGGCTGTGCGGGGACGGCACGTCGGTGGGCGGCGGGCAGGGCGGCGATCGGGCCGAGTCCGGGCTCCAGCTGCGCAGCCGCCACGGGCTCGCGGACCTGGCGGGCGCCGGCACCGTCATCGTGACGTCGGTGCCCGACGCCTGTGTCGAGGACGGCGCTCCCGTACCGCCCGAACTGGTCGGCGCCCTGCGGCAGGCGTACGACGCGGGCGCCCGCATGGTCTCGCTGTGCACCGGCGCCTTCGCGCTCGCCGAGGCCGGGCTGCTGGACGGGCGGCGCGCCACCGCCCACTGGATGCACACCGCGCAACTGGCGGCGCGCTACCCGAAGGTGCGGGTCGACGACTCGGTGCTGTACGTGGACGACGGCGATGTGCTCACCAGCGCCGGGCTGACCGCCGGGCTGGACCTGTGCCTGCATCTGGTCCGCCGCGACCTGGGCGCACACGTCGCCACCCAGCTGGCCCGCCGGATGGTGGTGCCCGCGCACCGGCCGGGCGGACAGGCGCAGTTCATCGACCACTCCGTACCCGCGACGGACGAGGCGGGCCTGGGGCCCGTACTGGCCTGGGCCCTTGAGAACCTGGACCGGCCGCTGACGGTGGAGGACCTGGCCCGGCGCGCCGCGCTGAGCCCGCGCACCTTCTACCGGAGGCTGCGCGAGGCGACCGGGGTGACCCCGCTGCAGTGGCTGCTCAACCAGCGCATCGGGCAGGCGCAGGGGCTGCTGGAGTCCACCTCGCTGCCGGTGGAGAAGATCGCCGGACTCAGCGGGCTGGGCACGGCCAACAATCTGCGCCACCACTTCCTCAAGCAGGTCGGCATCTCACCGACGGACTACCGGCGGGCGTTCCCCGGAGCGGCCCGTACGGAGGCGGTGGCGCGCCCACGGGCCGGGCGGGACTGACCGGGCGGGGCACTCAGCGTGATCGGTGCGGCACGTATGCGCCTCTACCGCCGTGGGGTTCGCACCCGCTTTACTCCCCCCATGAATCGCATACGCACCAGAGCAGTCGCGGTGGGCGCCGCCCTGCTGGCCTCCCTCCCTCTCGTACCGCTGACGCTCGCGACGCCCGCCGCGGCGACAGCCTCCCGAGCGGCCACCGTCGAAGAGGGGCGGCTGTCCGCCGCCGTGCCGCAGGAGATCCTGCGGCGCAGCGGATTCGACGCCGTGGCCCGGCAGTTCGCGCGCGGGCTGCGAGAGGTGGACTCCTACGGCGAGAGCAAGCGGTACGTCGCGCGCGAGGGGCGCGAGCTGTGGCGGCGGGCGGTGGACCGCGTCCAGGGGCGCGGTCCGGCGGGTGGCGATCTGAGCAGGGACGACGACCGGCCGCTGTACTGGGCGCGGCTGGGGATGACCAAGGCGCTGCGCGAGTGGAAGCCGGACTTCCGGCTCGACCGGACCCAATGGGACGCGCTGCTGGGCGCGTTGGAGCGCTCCTCCCGGGGCCAGGACTCCATCGACCTGCCCGCAGGCCAGCGCGTCCTGCGTATCGTCGTCACCGGTTTCGACCCCTTCCAGCTGGACGCGGACGCGCGGCGCAGCAACCCGTCGGGGGCCGCGGCGCTGGCGCTGGACGGGCGGACGATCCGTACGGCATCGGGGCGGCTCGCCCGGGTGGAGACCGCGGTCTTCCCCGTGCGCTGGGCGGACTTCGCCGAGGGGACGGTGGAGCGGACGCTGCTGCCGCACTTCAGGAGCGGGCCGCGCCGGGTGGATGTGTTCACCACCATCAGCCAGGGGCGGCCGGGGCGTTTCGACGTGGAGCGGACCAACGGGGCCTGGCGGGGCGGATATCCGGACAACGCACGCGTCTCGCGCACGGAGACGGTGCCGATTCCGCCCGGCGTGCCGACCGTGCGCCCGCAGCCGCAGTGGACCTCCACCACGCTTCCCTACGAGCGGATCACCGAGGCCGCCACCGGCCCGTACCCGGTGCGGGACAACACCGCCGTCACCGAGATCCCGGCGGGCGGCACGCAGCCCGTGGAGCGCCCGGACGGGCCGACGCCCGGCTCCACGGCGCGCGAGGGCGGCGGCGGGAACTATCTCTCCAACGAGATCGCCTACCGGGCGACGCTGCTGCGCGACGCGCTGCGTCCGAGGGAGCCGCGATCAGAAGGAGCCGGGCGCGGCCTGTCGGTGAGGGGTGGTGGTCGGGTGACGGGTGGGCATCTGCACACGCCCGTCCTCCAGTTCGGCCCGGGCAACGGCGATCCGGCGACCGGTACGGTCACCGATCCGGCCTTCGTGCGCAACCGGGTCGCCATCACCGAGCAGATTCAGAAGATCGTCGCGGTGGCGGCCGGGACCGTACGGCGGTGAGGGGGGCCGGGGCGTCCCGTCCGTGACCGGACGGTGTGCTCCGCCACAGACGGGGCGCGCTCCCGCGGACATCATGGGGCGATGATCATCGCAGCAGCGCAGTTCGCGGCCGTCCCCCTCGATGCCGGTGCCAATGCGGCACGGATGGCCGCGCTCCTCACCGAGGCCGCCGGGCGCGGGGCCGCGCTCGTCGCCTTCGCCGAACTGGCGCTGACCAACTACGAGCTGGCGGGCATCGCGGCCGACCCCGGGCGGTACGGGTTCGGCGCGGACGACCCGCGGCTGGACCCGGTCCGCGAGGCCTGCCGTGCGGCGGGGGCGGCCGCGGTCGTCAACTGCCCCGGCCGCACGGCGGACGGCCGCCTGGCGATCACCTCGTACGTGTACGGGCCCGACGGCGCGCTCCTGGCCCGCTACGACAAGCGGCACCTGTACGGGGCGGAGCGGGACGTGTTCACGCCGGGGACGGACGAGGGCGGCCGCTTCGCCCTCGACGGCCTCCCCTTCGCCCTGGCCACCTGCTACGACAACGCCTTTCCCGACGTGGCGCGGCGCGCCGCGGCGGACGGCTGCCGGGTGTATGTGGCCTCGTCCTTCCACGGCGCACCGGAGCGGCTGGGGCTCTACCCCGCCCACGCCCGCGACAACGGCCTGCACGTGCTCCTGGCCAACGGCCTGGGCCCCGGCTCCCCCGGCCCGGCCTGCGGCCTCAGCGGCGCCTGGGCCCCGGACGGAACGCCGGTGGGCCGGGCGCCGGCGGATGCCGAGGGCCTCGTACTGGCCGAAGTGGAGACGTCCTAGGAGACGTCCTCAGGGAGACGCCTCAGGGGAGTTCGTCCACCGTCGGGTAGGACGGCTGGGCGCCGGGCTTGGTGACGGAGGCGGCGCCCACGCGGACGGCGAAGCGGGCCGCTTCGGGCAGGCTCTCGCCGCTCGCGAGGCGGGTGGTGAGGGCGCCGGTGAAGGCGTCGCCCGCGCCCGTGGTGTCGACGGGGTCGACCTTGACGCCGGGCACGGTGGTGGGGCCGGAGGCGTCCAGGACCAGGGCGCCGTCGCCGCCCAGGGTGACCACGACCGAGCGGGCGCCGCGCTCGCGCAGCGCGCGGGCCCAGTCGGCCGGGGTGCCGTCGGTGACGCCGGACAGCTGCTGCGCCTCGTGCTCGTTGACGACCAGCGGGTCGGCGGCGGCGAGGAGTTCGGGGGCCAGGTCCTTCGGGGTGGGCGAGGGGTTGAGGACGACGCGGGTGCCCGCCGCGACGGCGGTGCTCGCGGTGGCCCGTACGGTCTCCATCGGGACCTCCAGCTGGAGGGAGACGGCGCGGGCGGCGGCGATGACGTCCTTGGCGGCGGCCACGTCCTCGGGGGTGAGGGCGGCGTTGGCGCCGGGGGAGACGACGATGCTGTTGTCGCCGTCCGGGCCGACGATGATCATCGCGGTGCCGGTGCGGGCCGGCTCGTCGACGATGACGTGGCGGGTGTCGGTGCCCGCCGCGCGCTGGGCGTCCAGGAGGAGGCGGCCGTAGGCGTCGCCGCCGACCCGGGCCAGCAGGGCCACCGAGGCCCCCAGCCTGGCCGCGGCGGCGGCCTGGTTGGCGCCCTTGCCGCCCGCCGACTCCATCAGGTCCGTGCCGAGCACGGTCTCGCCCGCGCCGGGCCTGCGGTCCACCCGGACCATGAGGTCGGCGTTGGCCGAGCCCACCACCAGCACGTCGTACATGTGCGTTCCACCCATCACTTCATCCGTCGAATTCCGCCGCGTTGTCCCGGGTCACCAGGACCACCGGCACCTTCACCTGCTCAGGAAGCTTCTCACCGCGGGAGGCCTTGACCGCCCAGTCCACGGCCTGTTTGCCCAGGAGTTCGGGCTGCTGGGCGACGGTGGCGGTGAGCGTGCCGGCCCGTACCGCCCGGATGCCGTCCGGGGTGCCGTCGAAGGCGATGACCTTGACGTCCTTGCCGGAGCGGGCGCCCAGCGCCTTGGACGCGCCCAGCGCCATCTCGTCGTTGGCGGCGAAGACCCCGGAGATGTCGCGGTGCGCCTGGAGCATGTTGCTCATCACGTCCATGCCCTTGGTGCGGTCGAAGTCGGCGGGCTGGCGGGCGACGACCTGGATGCCCGGGTATTTCCTGATGCCCTCCTCGAAGCCCCGGCCGCGCTCGCGGGCGGCGGAGGTGCCGGGCTGGCCCTGGAGGAAGGCCACCTTGCCCTCGCCGCCGAGCGAGGCGGCCAGGGTCTTCGCGGCGAGCCGGCCGCCCTCGACGTTGTCGGAGGCGATGGTCGAGCCGACCCTGCCGCCGCTCACGCCGCGGTCGATGGAGATGACGGGGACGTCCGCGCGGTTCGCGACGCCGACGGCCGGGACGGCGGCGTCGGAGTCGACCGGGTTGATGATGGCCGCCTTGACGTTCTGACTGGTGAACGTCTCCATCTGGTTGATCTGCTGGGTGGGGTCGTTCTGCGCGTCGGTGATATTGATCTTGAGGCCGCGGGCGTCCGCCTCCGACTGCGCGCCCTTCTTGATGCCGACGAAGAACGGGTTGTTCATCGTGGACAGGGCCAGGCCCAGGTCGGTGTTGCCGCCGCGGTCGCAGCCGGACAGGGCCAGCGCCCCGGCCAGGGCGGCCGCCGCCAGCAGGCCCGTACGCCGCTTCACCGCGCGCTCCGGCGGCGCAGCGTGTCCAGCAGCACGGCCAGCGCGATGACCAGGCCCGTGGCGACCTGCTGCCAGAAGGCGGAGACGCTCAGCAGGTTGAGGCCGTTGCGCAGGACGGCCAGGATCAGGGCGCCGATCAGGGTGCCGGACGCCTTGCCGGAGCCGCCCGAGAGGCTGGCGCCGCCGATGACGACGGCGGCGATGGCGTCCAGCTCGTAGCCGACGGCGGCCTGCGGCTGGGCGGAGGTGAGGCGGGCGGCGAGCACGATGCCCGCGACGGCCGCGAACAGCCCCGAGAGGGCATAGATGACCAGCTTGCGGCGCTTGACGTTGATGCCGGAGAGCCGGGCCGCCTCCTCGTTGCCGCCGATGGCGAACATCGCGCGCCCCGCGTACGTACGGGCCAGGATCAGCGCCGCGATCAGCCCCATGCCGATCATGACCAGGACCGGGACCGGCAGCCAGCCGCCCAGGGTGTCGCCGAGGCTGCTGACGGAGGAGGGGAAGGCGATCGGCGAGCCGCCGGAGATGACCAGGGCCAGGCCGCGGCCGATGGAGAGCATGGCCAGGGTGGCGATGAAGGCCGGGAGTTTTCCGTAGGCGACCAGGGCGCCGGAGACCAGTCCGGCCGCCGCGCCGACCGCGAGGCCGAGCAGCACCGCGATCCACACCGGCAGGCCCTCGTCGGTGGCGGCCCAGGCGACGACGGTGGCGGAGAGGGCCGCCACCGAGCCGACCGACAGGTCGATGCCCGCCGAGACGATCACGAAGGTGACGCCGAAGGCGAGGATGGCGGTGACGGAGGCCTGCACGCCGACGTTGAGGAGGTTCTGCCCGTTGAGGAAGTCCTTGGACAGGACCGCCATCACCACGACGAGCGCGATCAGCCCGCCCAGTGGGCCGTTCTTGAGGACGGCCCGGGTGAACCAGGCTGCCGGGCCCTCACCGGGCGGGGCCGCTCCCACCGCCTCGGCGGCGGCTCCCGTCTTGACTTCAGCGGACATCGGAGCCCTCCATCGCGCTCTCGCTCTTACCGTTCTTCGCGGCCGGTGCGGCCGGTTGTTCAGGGGCGCCCTCGTCCGGGGCCCGGACCGCCAGTTCCATCACCGCGTCCTGCGTGGCCGCCTCGCCCGACAGCTCACCGGCCAGCCGCCCCTGCGCCATCACCAGCACCCGGTCGCTCATGCCGAGCACCTCCGGCAGATCGCTGGAGATCATCAGCACCGCGCGCCCGGAGGCGGTCAGTTCGTTGATGAGCTGGTAGATCTCGACCTTCGCGCCGACGTCGATGCCGCGGGTGGGCTCGTCCAGGATCAGCACCCGGGTATCGGTCAGCAGCCACTTGCCGATGACGATCTTCTGCTGGTTGCCGCCGGACAGCGTGCGGGCGCTCTGCCCCAGACCGCTCATCCGGACCTTCAACTGCCCTGCCACGGTGGCCGCTTCGCGCCGCTGCGTACCGCGGTCCACCAGCCCGGCGCGGGTGTCGCGGTCGAGCCGGGCCAGGGTGAGGTTGTCCTGGAGGGAGGCGTCCAGCAGCAGGCCCTGGCCCTTGCGGTCCTCCGGTACGAGGCCGAGTCCGGCGCGCATCGCGGCGCGCACGTCGCCGCGCGCCAGCTCCTTGCCGTCGACCTCGACGGTGCCGAAGTCGTAGCGGTCCACGCCGAAGACGGCGCGTACGACCTCGGTGCGCCCGGCGCCGACCAGGCCCGCGAGGCCCACGACCTCGCCGGCGCGCACCTCGAAGTCGATGTCCGTGAAGACCGGGCCCGCCTTGGTGCCGTTGCGGGTCAGACCGCGCACCCGCAGCAGGGGCGCGCCGGGCTCCTCGGGCCGCTGCCGCGGGTACTGGTCGGCGATGTCGCGCCCGACCATCAGCCGGATCAGCTCGTCCTCGGCGGCGTCGGCGGGCACTTCGGCCACCGACGCCCCGTCGCGCAGGACGGTGACGCGGTCGCCGAGGGCGCCGATCTCCTCCAGGTGGTGGGTGATGAAGATGACGCCGACGCCGCTCCCGCGCAGCTCGCGGACGATGGTGAAGAGGGTCTGGACCTCTTCGGAGGTGAGGACCGCGGTCGGCTCGTCCATGATCAGGACGCGCGCGTTCAGGCTGAGCGCCTTGGCGATCTCCACCATCTGCAGGCGGGCGATGCCCAGTTCGGCGACGGGGGTGTTCGGGGAGACGTCCAGCCGTACGCGGCGCAGGAGTTCGGCGGCGCGGGCGCGCATGGTCTTCTTGTCGATCAGGCCGAGGGCGGTGCGCGGCTGCCGTCCCAGGAAGATGTTCTCGGCGACGGTCAGGCCGGGGACGAGGTTGAACTCCTGGTAGATGGTGGCGATTCCGAGCCGTTCGGCGTCCTGCGCCGTACGGATGTGGACCTCGGCGCCGTCCATCACGATGCGGCCCGCGTCGGGGCGGTGGGCGCCGGAGAGCATCTTGATCAGGGTGCTCTTGCCCGCGCCGTTCTCGCCGAGCAGGACGTGCACCTCGCCGGCGCGCAGGCTCAGGTCCACGCCGTCCAGGGCGCGTACGCCGGGGAAGGACTTGGTGACGCCCTCCACGCGCAGCAGTTCGCGGCCCGGGCCGGCCGCCGGGTGCTCGGGTGCGTCCTCCCGTACGTCGTCGTTGACGCCGGTCATGCGCTGCCCCTCTCCTCTTGGGTGGTGGCTGATACGGGTGCGGCGGGCTCGCCGCAGGAGCGGCGGGTGACGAGCTGGGCGGGCAGCAGGACGGACGGGGCGGGGCGCCCCTGGATCCGCTCCAGCAGGGTGTGCACGGCGGCCCGGCCCAGCTCGCGGGTGGGCTGGGCGATGGCGGTCAGCGGCGGGTCGGTGTGCGTGAACCACGGCACGTCGTCGTAGACCACCAGCGCCAGGTCGTCCGGGACCCGCAGCCCGCGCGCGCGGATCTCGTCCATCGCGCCGAGCGCCATCAGGTTGTCGGTGGCCAGCACCGCGTCGGGGCGCTCGGCCTCGGGCAGGTCCAGCAGGCCGCTCATCACCCGCCGCCCGCCGGTGTGCTGGAGGTCGGGGGTGGCGCCGACCCGGGCGTCCGGCAGCGGTATGCCGTGGGCGGCCAGCGCGGTACGGAAGAGGTCGAGGCGCTCCTCGCCGGTGGGGGTGCCGGCCGGCGCGACGATGATCGCGGGGCGGCGTCTGCCGAGGGCGGCGAGATGGGCGGCGAGGTCGGTGAGGGCGGCGCGGCCGTCGGCCCGTACGCAGGGGGCGTCGACGCCGGGGACCGTGCGGTCGAGCAGGACCAGGGGCGTACCGGAGGCGACGACCTCGCTGAGCATCGCCGAGCCGGTGCCGGCCGAACTGACCAGCAGGCCGTCGATACGGCGGTCCAGCAGCGTACGGATGTAGTCGTCCTGCTGGTCGGGGCGCTCGCCCGCGTTGCCGATGACCAGGCTGTAGCCCAGGCTGCGGGCGACGTCCTCGACGGCGTCGGCGAGCTCGGTGAAGAAGGGGTTGGTGAGGTCGCTGATGATCAGGCCGAGGGCGCCGGTACGCGCCGTGCGCAGCGCGCGGGCGACGTTGTTGGGGCGGTATCCCAGCTCGCGGACCGCGGCCAGCACCCGCTCCCGTGTCGCGGCGACCGGGCTGTGCCCGTTGAGCACCCGCGAGACGGTGGCCACGGACACTCCGGCCCGCTCCGCCACGTCCTTGATCTTCGCCATGGCGCCTTTGCCATTTCGTGTCGGTCACCACCGACGGCCGCCGAGGGCGCCCGCCAGGCGGTGTAATCGATTTCGTGGCGCCTACGAAATCGATTACACGGGCGGTGCGTCAAGGTGTGGTGCGAGTGGCCTGCGTCACAGGGCCCGTGCCGCGCCGCCCCTCTCCCGCCCCTCTCCCGCCCTCCCCCGGTCACGAGGGAGGCGGGACGTTCACCTCCGGCAGTACGGCCAGCGAGCCGCCGTCCACCGGCAGGCAGGCGCCGTTGACGTACGAGGCGGCGGGGCCCGCCAAGAAGGCCGTGGCCTGGGCCACTTCGGACGGGGCGCACAGGCGGCCCAGCGGATAGGCGGACAGCACACGGGCGCGCTCGGCGGGGTCCCGCCAGCGGTGTGCGTTGCGCTCGACGGCGACAAAGCCCGGTTCGAGGACGTTCGTACGGATGCCCAGCGGCCCCCACTCGGCGGCGGCGGCGCGCGCGAGGGCGGCAAGTCCCGCCTTGGCGACGGCGTACGGGGCCATACCGGGCGCCGCGCCGTGGGCGTGCACGGACCCGATGAGGACGACGGCGGCCGGTGTGCCCGGCGTATGACGGCGGGCGAGTTCGGCGGCGGCCTGCCAGGCGGAGACCAGCCCCGTATCCAGCACCTGGTGCCACTCCTGCGCCGTGTAGTCGGCGAGCGGCGAGCGGATGTCGCCCAGGAGGGCGTGGACGAGGACGTCCGGGCGGCCCGTACAGGCGTCCAGGGCGCGGGAGACGGTCACGGGA
Organism: Streptomyces sp. UF-297; assembly: GCF_058245575.1. NCBI lineage: Bacteria > Bacillati > Actinomycetota > Actinomycetes > Kitasatosporales > Streptomycetaceae > Streptomyces > Streptomyces sp. UF-297. Next base: position 44,324 of record NZ_JBSIBZ010000026.1, read on the forward strand.
TCGGTGGCATCCCCTTGCAGGGGCGTGCAGTGGGGAACCTCATGGACCGCGGGGTCCCGGTCCACGGCGACCACCTGGGCCCCGTCGGCGGCGAGCCGCGCCGTGACGGCACGGCCGACACCGCCCGCCGCACCGAGGACGACGGCGGAGCGGGGGTGGTCGGTCGGTGACATGTGGGGGTCTCCTTAGCGGGGAGGGGCTGGGCGTCTCTTGAGCGGGGGCAGCTCGGCGGACGGGACGGGTACGGGGATGGGGGCGGGGCGGGCCCGAGGTCAGGCTCGGGACGGCGAACGGATCGGGGCCGGGCCGGGGATCGGGGCCCGGCCGGGGTGGGTTGGGGCGGGGCGGATGCCGAGGCCCGGTGCGGTGGGGAGCGTGTAGGTGCCGCCGGTGACGGGGAGTTCGGCGGGGAGGGTGGTTTCGCCGTGCATGAGTTCCAGGGGGAGGTCGGGGGCGAGCAGGGCGGTGAGGTGGGCGGTGGCGGCGGTGGCGATGGGGCCGCTGGGGTTGTGGAAAGAGACCCGGGCGCCGTGGTCGGCCGCGAGCCGGGCCAGGCGGAGGGCGGGGAGGGGGCCGCCCGCGTGTTTGACGTCGGGCAGCACGACGTCCAGGAGGCCGGCGCGCAGCGCGGGCAGCAGTTCCGCGGGGGCGCCGGCGAACTCGCCCCCGGCGAGCGGGACTCCGAGCCCGTCGCGCAGGCGGCGCAGCCCCGTCAGGTCGTCCAGTGCCGCCGCGTCCTCCAGCCAGCCGAGCCGCAGCGCACGGAACTCCTCGGCCCGGCGCAGCACTTGGTCCGGGGTGAGGTGGTGGTGGACATCCAGGAGGACGGTGGCCGAGTCGCCGACGGCGTCGCGTACGGCGCGCGCGATCTCCAGGCCCACGGGCAGCCGGCCGCGGTCCGGCAGCCGGTCGAAGGGGGCGCACTTGACCGCCCTGAAGCCGTCCGCGACGGCCCGCCGCGCGAGCGCCGCGGCGGCTTCGGGGGTGCGGTCGTCGACCATGGCGCGGTTGATGTTGGCGTAGAGGGTGATGGGGGTGGCGCCGCCCGTCCCTTTCGTACCGCCCGCCCCTTCCATGCCGCTCACCCCGCCCGTCCGCCCCGTACCGCCCGTGGGATCCGTGCGGGCGGACAGCCAGGAGCGCAGGGGAAGTTGGGCATGGCGGGCCGCCGCGTCCGACAGGGCGGTGGCGAGCCCGCCGACGACGGTACGGCGCAGCAGCCGCTCCCCCGCGTCGCGGGCCGACTCCGCCCAGCCGAGCGCAGGACCCTCCAGCCAGGCCAGGCCGCCGTCGAGGTCCGCTCCCCTGATACGGGAGGCGAGTGCGGCGAGCAGCGGCAGCGCGTCGCCGCCCGGCACGTCGGAGAACTCGCCCCAGCCGGTGACCTCCTCGCCGGTCCGGGCCTCCACCAGGAGCCAGGTGGTGCGGCTGGTGACGCGGACGCAGTGCGGGTGGACCGCTGCCACGGTGGGGGCACGGGGCGTGCGGTGCGGGGCGACGGCACCGGCGGCACGGGGTGCGCCGATGCCCGGTCGCCGGGCCGTCGCTGGCATGGGATGGCCTCTCACTTGCAGGGATGGGGGATGCGGGGGCGGGAGGGGCGGGCGGGCGGGGTCAACTCCCGGTGTGGTGGCGGGAGCAGTCACCTGACCCGGCCGGACTCCGCAGTCCCCGCGGAGTCGCGGCGGGCCGCGTCATGCGAACGTCTCGAAGCCGAGCGGGTCGTCGAAGTAGGTGGTGAGGAAGAGGGCGGCCGAGGACGCCACCAGGGCGTGCGGGACGCGTGGGCCCAGGGCCGTGGCACGTACCCGCCCGGCGTCCCAGCCGTGGCCGACCAGGCGGGCCGCGGCGTCCCGTACCTCGTCCAGGTGCGCGGGGACGGCCAGCACGCCGCCGGAGAGGACCACCAGGTCGGGGTCGAGGAGTTCGACGAGGTGCGCGACCGCGGTGCCGATGTGGCGGGCCCGCTCGCGCAGCAGCGCATCGGCCGTCCGGTCGCCGGACAGGGCGAGTTCGGCCAGCCGTGGCAGGCCCTCGTCCTCGCCGATCAGCCCGGCGTGCACGGCGCCGGCCAGCACCGAGCGGTCGGTGGCGACGGCCTGCAGGACGCCGCCGCGCCCGCAGGCGCAGGCCGGACCGCCGGACCGTACGGGCAGATGCCCTATCGCACCGGCCGCCGACCGGACTCCGGAGTGCACCTGGCGGCCCATCGCGATGGCGGCGTCGATGACGTTTCCGGTGAAGAGGTGGACCGAACAGGCCACGTCCTGGGCGCATCCGAAGCAGACCTCGGCCGTCGCCTGCGCCCGCGCGGCGGAGTCGACGAGCACCGGAAGATCCGCGGCTCCCGCGTCGCCCTCCGCGCCACCAGGCTGGTTCAGCGCGTCGGTGAGCAGGGTGCGCAGCGGGACATCGCGCCAGCTCAGCGCCTCGTTGTCCACGACGGTGCCGGTCGCGGGGTCCACCCAGCCGCCGGTCGCGACCCCCACTCCCAGTACGGGTACGCCGCCCGCCTCGGCCCGCAGCTCACGCACCAACTCGGCTGCCGCGGACACCACTTCGGCCGGTCCCGCGGGCCCGCGCTCGTCGATGCGTACGGTCCGTACGCCGCCGCGCAGATCGACCAGGCCCGCGGTGGTGCGCTGGCGGCCGATGTGTACGCCGATGACCAGCCGGGCCCCGGAGTCCAGATCGACCGGGACGCGGGGACGCCCGCCGCCGCCCATGAGAGAGGGCAGTTCGCGCAGCAGGCCCGAGGCCACGATGGGCCCGACGATGCGGCTGATGGTGCCCTGGGAGAGGTCGAGGCGGGCGGCTATGTCGGCCCGTGGCAGCGGGCCGACGTCCAGCACCATGCGCAGCGCGGCAGCGGTGTTGGCCCGCCGCACGTCCTTGGGACGGACGTGGCGCCGCTGCGTGGCACAGTCGGGGTGGGTGGGACGGTCGGCGGGGTCGGGGCGGTCGCCGGAGTCGGGCCCGTCCAAGGCGCCTTGTCCGCCCAGGAGGCCTTGTCCGTCAAGGGGATTGGGGCCGTCAAGGACGTTGGGCTCGTCCAGGAGGTTGGGCTCGTCCAGGACGTTGGGCTCGTCCAGGAGGTTGGGCTCGTCCAGGGCATCGGGCTGCCGGGCCGGAGTCGCGGACGGAACCGGCCCCCCGGACCGGCCCGGCGTCACGGACCGGCCCGGGTCCCCCGGCTGTCCCAGTTCCCCCGGCCGGTCCAGTTCCCCCGGCTGTCCCGGCTCCCCCGGCCGGTCCAGCCCCTCGCGTCGTTCCAGGGCCTCGCCCCGGTCCACCCCCTCGGGCCGGTCCAGGCGGTCCCGGGCACCCAACTGGTCGCGAGGGCTGGGATGGTCCGGGCGATTCAACGGTTCGATCATGTGGGCTGCTCCCCCCAATTGGTGCTGCATCGGTCGGTACCGCGCAGGTGGCCCCTGCGCTGATAGGTCGTGCCCAGCGGTGCCGGTCGGTCGTGTCCGGCGGTGCCGGTCCTGCGGAGTGCTCTCGCGTCGCCGCCCGTACGCGACGGCGCTGGCCGTACGCGCTGTGCTGGCCGTACGCACCGTGCCGGTCCTACGCGCCGTACTCGCCCTGCTCGCCGTACCTGTGGACGCACCGGCGGACGCACCGGCGGACGCACCGGTGCGGCCAACGCCCGTACGACAGAAGCCGGTACGGCCGCGTACGCATCCTCGTGCCGGTCGGTGTCCTGTTCCAGTGCGCCGGTCATGTCCGTCACACCTGATCCTGGACCCTTCATCCTGTTTGCGGCATACGGGCGGCACATTCCTTACGCACCGGAGGCATGGGTCTCCTCCAGTTCCCGCCCCGTGGTGGCCAGGAACGGCGAGAGCGCCACGATCGCCGCGCACACCACGTACGCGCACGCGTAGAGCGCGATCGCGCGGAGGCCGAAGTGCGCCAACAGGGTCGGGATCAGCACGATGTTGAGCGCGATCATCAGCCGGGTCACGCCCTGCGCGATGCCCGAGCCCAGTCCGCGCAGGTGCGTGGGGAAGGCCTCCACGCTCCAGACCCACGAGAGCACGCCGGGACCGAGCCAGGTCAGCAGGGAGTAGCAGAGAAACCCGGCCAGCAGGGCGGCGGCGCTGTGTTCGCCGAAGAAGGCCATGGTGAGCCCGGCGAGGAAGACGCCGAGGCAGGAACCGATGCCCAGGGCGCGGCGGTTGACGCGGTCGATGATCCGGGCGCCCACCAGGACGGCGAGGAAACCGACGGCGAATCCGGCGAGGGAGAAGGCGAGGGCGTGCTCGGTGCCGAGGCCGGTGGACTCCATGACCAGGGGGCCCGCGACGGTGGCGACCGCGCCGCCGAAGGCCTGGAGGGCGAAGAAGGCGGTCACGGCGGCGAGGCGTACGGCGGCGCCGCGGGTGAACAGGTCGCGGTAGCTGCGGCGTTGGGGTGCGGGCGCGGCGTCGGGCGGCCGGACGCCGAGGGCCGCGAAGACGGCGTCCGCCTCCTGGATGCGCCCCTGCGCGCGCAGCCAGCATGGGGATTCGGGCAGGAACTGGCGGGCGATGAGCACCGCGAGGGCGGGCAGCGCGGCCAGTCCGAACAGCCAGCGCCAGGTGTCGTCGCCGAAGAAGGGCCGCAGGGCGAGGGCGATCAGCACGCTGGCGACGGCGCCGCCCAGCCACATGAGATTGGGCAGACTGCCGGCGATCCGCCCGCGCCGGGCCTTGGGGGCCACTTCGGCGAGGAAGGCGTGCGAGGTGGGGATGTCCATGCCGACGGCGACGCCGATGAGGAAGCGGGCGATCATCAGCTGCCACACCTCGGTGACGAAGGCGCTGGCCAGCGAGGCGACGACGAAGAAGCAGAGGTTGACGACGAAGATGACCCGGCGGCCGAAGCGGTCGGAGAGGTCGCCGAAGACAACGACGCCGACTGCCGTGCCGATGAAGGCGATGGCGCCGAGCCAGCCGACCTCGGTGGCGGTGAGGCCGAAGTCGGGCGTGAGGAAGAGCAGGGCGGCGCCCATGACGAGCAGGTCGTAGCCGTCGATGAACTCGCCGAAGGCGACCAGCCGCGGGGTCCAGCGGCGTATACGGCGGCTCCGCTCGCCGCCGGGTAAGTCCGGTCCGGGCGGCGCGGCGCGGGAGCCGGGCGGCGCGGCGGGTCGGGGCGGCGCGGCGGCGCAGGGGACGTCATCTGCCGCAGCGGGCGCGCTGCGGATCAGCGGGTCGGGCATGTCCACCCCGCACTTCGCGTACCGCGAGAATTTTGCATGCCGCAAGAAAAGAAGAGACGCATGCTGCCGTCAATACCTCTGACAGCCCCGCCGTATGCCTTTCACCGCTGTGACATCGGCGCGTCACGGCGTTCAATGCCCGCGACACACAACGCCCGAGGGCCGCACCCCCACGCAGGGTGCGGCCCCACAGAGGGTCCGGCCGTCAGGCGACGGTCAGCGTGACCTCGATGTTGCCGCGGGTGGCGTTGGAGTACGGGCACACCTGGTGCGCCTTCTCCAGCAGGTCCTTGGCGGTGGCCGCGTCCACGGTGGGGATGTGGGCGGAGAGGGCGACCTTGAGGCCGAAGCCGCCGGCCGGGGTCTTGCCGATGCCGACCTCGGCGGTGACGGTCGAACCGGAGATGTCGACCTTCTCCTGGCGCGCGACGACGCCCAGGGCGCCCTGGAAGCAGGCGCTGTAACCGGCCGCGAAGAGCTGCTCGGGGTTGGTGCCCGCGCCGCTGCCGCCCATCTCCTTGGGCGGGTTGACCACGACGTCGAGCTGGCCGTCGTTGGAGGCGACCCGGCCGTCGCGGCCGTTCTCGGCCGTGGCGACGGCGGTGTAGAGCACGTCAACGGGCTGGATGGACATAAGAGTTCCTCCTGTGGTTCGCCGCGACTCGCGCCCACGATCGCGACGGCTTGCTGCTGAGCCTAGCGTTGCGGTCAAACGGGTCAGCCGGCGAGGCTCACGATCATCTTGCCGGTGTTCTCGCCGCGCATCAGGCCGAGGAAGGCCTCGACGGCGTTCTCGATGCCGCTGACGGTGGTCTCGCGGTACTGCAGCTCGCCCGAGCGCACCCAGGCGGAGACGTCCTGGACGAACTGCGGGTGCAGTGCGCTGTGGTCCGAGACCAGCAGGCCCTGCATGCGCAGCCGCTTGCCGATCACCAGCGCGAGGTTGCGCGGGGCCGCGGGCGGCTCGGTGGAGTTGTACTGCGAGATCATGCCGCACACGGCGATCCGGCCGTGCACGTTCAGCGAGCTGATGGCCGCTTCGAGGTGCTCGCCGCCGACGTTGTCGAAGTAGACGTCGATGCCGTCGGGGGCGGCGGCCCTGAGCTGCTCGGCCACCGGGGTGCCGTTCTTGTAGTTGAAGGCCGCGTCGAAGCCGTACTCCTCGACCAGGAGCTTGACCTTCTCGTCCGAGCCGGCGCTGCCGATGACCCGGGAGGCGCCCTTGAGCTTGGCGATCTGGCCGACCTGGCTGCCGACCGCGCCCGCGGCGCCGGAGACGAAGACGACGTCGCCCTCCTTGAGGGAGGCGACCTCCAGCAGGCCCGCGTAGGCGGTCATGCCGGTCATGCCCAGGACGCCGAGGTACCCGGAGAGGGGGGCCAGGTCCGGGTCGGCCTTGGAGGCGCGCTTGGCGTCCACGACGGCGTACTCGCGCCAGCCCAGACCGTGCAGGACGTGGTCGCCGGGCGCGAAGCCCTCGGCCTTGGAGGCGAGGACCTCGCCGACCGCGCCGCCGTCCATGGGCGCATCGAGCTGGAAGGGCGGGACGTAGGACTTCACGTCGTTCATCCGGCCGCGCATGTACGGGTCGACGGAGAAGAAGAGGTTACGGACCAGGATCTGGCCCTCGCCGACCTCGGGGACCGCGGACTCGCGCAGCGCGAAGTCCTCCGGCTTGGGCCAGCCCTGCGGGCGGGCGACGAGATGCCATTCGCGGCTGGAGGCGGGGAGTGCGGACATGGGCTGCGTCCTCCTAGATGTTTCAGTACCTGAAACAACCATGCTCCTGAATATTTCATGTTGTCAAGTAAACGGGTATCCTGGTGGGCATGACTCCTCGCGCAGACCCCCTGACCCTTGAGGTCGTCGAGCTGATCGGCACCGTCGTGGCCCGCTATTACGAGGAGTACGAGCACGCGGCGGCCCAGCACTCCCTGACCGGCGCCCAGGCCCGCGTACTGGGACTGCTGTCCCACGAGCCGATGCCCATGCGGCGCATCGCGCAGACGCTCAAGTGCGAGCCGTCCAATGTGACCGGGATCGTGGACCGGCTGGAGAGCCGGGGCCTGGTGGAGCGCCGCCCCGACCCGGCCGACCGCCGCGTCAAGCTCGCCGCCCCCACCGAGGACGGCAGCGCGACGGCCGAGCGGCTGCGCGCCTCCCTGAATTTCGCGCGCGAGCCGCTGGGAGAGCTGACGGTCGCGGAGCGCACGATGCTGCGCGAGTTGCTCCAGCGCATGCTGGGCATCACACCTGACGCATCAGGGTCCTAAGGCTGGGCGTACCGGCCGGAATCGTGCAGCGGAGAACTAATCTGTGGCCATGACTTCTCAGGACTCCCGCCACACCGTCGACTTCTACTTCGACCCGGTCTGCCCGTTCGCCTGGATCACCTCGCGCTGGATCCTGGAAGTGGAGCAGCACCGCGAACTGGACCTGCGTTTCCGGGTGATGAGCCTGTCGGTGCTCAACGAGGGGCGCGAAGACCTGCCCGAGCGCTACCGCGACCTGCTGGACCGGGGCTGGGGTCCCGTACGGGTGTGCATCGCCGCCGCGCAGGAGCACGGCGGGGAGGTGCTGCGCGACCTCTACACCGCGATGGGCACCCGCATCCACCACGACCGGCGCGGCAAGGACCTGCCCGCCGTCATCGAGGAGGCCCTCGCCGAGGTCGGGCTGCCCGCCGAGCTGGCGCGGGCGGCCGAGAGCACCGACTACGACGAGGCGCTGCGCAAGAGCCACCACGAGGGCATGGACCCGGTCGGCGAGGAGGTGGGCACGCCCACCGTGCACATCGACGGCGTCGCCTTCTTCGGCCCGGTCCTCACCGCGATCCCGCGCGGCGAGGAGGCGGTGCGCGTCTTCGACGGCGTCCGTCTCCTGGCCGGTTACGACAAGTTCTTCGAGCTGAAGCGGACCCGCACCGGCGAGCTCGACTTCAGCTGATCACCAGCCGCCTCGCGTCGGCCGGGGCCCGGCTTCGGCCGATGGGAAGCCGGCCGAAGGCGTTCGGCACCCGCCGTCAGTCGATCGGAAGCCGACCGAAGGCGTTCGGCGCCCGGAATCGATCCGGAGTCGGCCGAATCCGTTCGGCCTCCGGCATCAGCCGATCCGCAGCCAGCCAAAGCCAGTCGGCACCCGGCCTCAGCCGCTCCACAGCCGACCGAAGCCCTTCGGCACCCGGTGTCAGCCAATCCGGGTCAGCCAATCCGGGTCAGCCGATCCGGGTCAGTGGCTCCTGGTCCGGGCCCGTGGCCGGCGGCGGGCCGGCGGCAGGCGGCTCCCCCGCGGGCGCCTCCCCCTCCGGGACACCGTCGGCCACCGGCTCCGCGGTGCGTACGCCCCGCGGCATGACCGCCGCCAGGGCCGCGCCGAGGACCATCACGCCGGCCGCGGCGAGGAAGACGGTGTGCATGCCGCCGGTGAAGGCCTCCCGGGCCGCGGCCAGCAGCATCTCGCCCGTACGGCCCGGCAGTTCACCGGCCACCGCCGCCGCGCCGCCCAGCGTCTCGCGTGCCGCCTCGCCCGCCTGCGCGGGCAGCCCCGCCGGGACCCGGTCCGCGATGTCGGCCCGGTAGACGGCGCTGCCGACGCTGCCCAGGATCGCCATGCCCAGCGCGCCGCCCAGCTCCGAGCCGGACTCCAGCAGCGCGGAGGCCGAGCCCGCCCGCTGCGGCGGGGCGACGCCGATGGCCAGCTCGTTGCCGAGCGACATCACCGCCATCAGGCCGGCGGCGTAGACGGCGGAGCCGACCAGCACGAACCACAGGGCGGAGCCGGGCTCCAGCCTGGACGCCCAGACGAACCCGGCCGCGCCGATCACGAACCCGCCGGCGATGACGTACGCCCGCTCCACCCGCTGTGCCAGCGCGGTGGCCAGCGGCGCCAACCCGCCCACCACCAGGGTCGGCAGCAGGCTCCACAGCGCCGCCTCCATCGGGCTCATGCCCCGTACGGTCTGCAGGTACTGGGTGAAGAAGACCGCGCAGCCGACCATGGCGAACATCGCGAGCAGGTTCATCAGGACCGCGCTGGAGAAGCCGCGGTGCCTGAACAGCTCGATGTCCAGCATGGGGTGTTTTGCCGTGCGCTGGCGGCGCACGAAGGCGGCCGCGGCCAGCAGGCCCAGCAGCACGCTCAGCAGGGGCAGCACCGCGAAGCCGTGCCGGGCCAGCTCCTTGATCCCGTAGACGACCGGCAGCATGGCGGCCAGGGACAGCGCGGCACCGGGCAGGTCGAAGCGGCCCGCCGCACGGTTCTTGAACTCGGGCAGCAGCAGCGGCCCGCACACCAGCAGCAGCACCATCGCGGGCGCGTTGATCAGGAAGACCGACCCCCACCAGAAGTGCTCCAGCAGGAAGCCGCTCAGTACGGGGCCCAGCGCGATGCCGCTGGTCATGCCCACCGACCAGATGGCCACCGCCCGGCCGCGCTGCCCGGCGTCGTGGAAGATGTTGCGGATCAGCGCGAGGGTGGAGGGCATCAGGGTCGCGCCGCCGATGCCGAGCAACGCCCGTGCGGCGATGAGGGTTTCGGCACTGTCGGCGTACGCGGCGAGCGCCGAGGCCAGGCCGAACAGGACGGCACCGGCCAACAGCAGCTTGCGCCGTCCGATGCGGTCGCCCAGCGAGCCCATGGCGATCAGCAGCCCGGCCAGTACGAAGGCGTAGACGTCCAGCATCCACAGCTGCTGGACGCTGGTGGGCTCCAGCTCCTTGGCGATGAACGGCACCGCGAAGTACAGCACCGAGACATCCATCGAGACCAGAAGGCAGGGCAGCAGGAGCACGGCGAGCGCGGTCCACTCCTTGCGGCCCGCACGCGGAGATTGAGTATGCGGCGTAAACGTCATGACCCCCAAGGTAGACATGGTCCGCTTACGCCGCAAACTCCTTGCAGGGATAGGGATTCAGGGCTGCATCACACTAGTGCACCTGCCTAGTGCATGCCCGGGAGATGGTGCGGTTGATAGCCTCGGGCCAGGCTGGTGCACTAGTACGGAGAATTCTGGAGGAAGCCGCGATGGACCGTTCCGATCCCCCGTACCTGCGGATCGTGGCCGAGCTGAGGCGCCGTATCGCCGCGGGCGAGCTGGGCCCGGGCGAGCGGGTGCCCTCGACCCGGCGGATCACCCAGGAGTGGGGGGTGGCGATGGCGACCGCGACCAAGGTCTTGACCACGCTGCGCCAGGAGGGGCTGGTACGGGCCGTGCCCGGCGTGGGCACGGTGGTCGCCGAGCCCACGCGGCCCGCCCCCGCCGAGCCCACGCGGCCCGCCCCCGCCGAGCCCGCGCGCGGCCGCCGGACCCGCGAGGGCGAGGGCGGGCTCAGCCGCGAGCGGGTGGTGCGGGCCGGGATCAAGGTCGCCGACGCCGAGGGGCTGCGGGCGCTGTCGATGCGGCGGGTGGCGGCGGAGTTCGGGGTGTCCTCGATGGCGCTGTACCGGCATGTGACCAACAAGCAAGAGCTGGTCATGGCGATGGCCGAGCAGGTCTTCGCGGAGTGCGAACTGCCCGATCCGGCGCCGCGGGACTGGCGCGGGCGCATGGCGGCGGGGGCCCGTCTGCAGTGGGGCCTCTACCAGCGGCACGCCTGGCTGGCGCAGTATCTGTCGCTGACCCGGCCGCAGCCGATGCCCAGCGCCATGGCGCTCATCGAGTGGACCATGGGCCGCGTCACGGGCCTGGACCCGGTCACCACCCTCCACATCGCGCTCACGCTGCTGAACTACGTGCGCGGCACGGCCGTCAATCTGGAGGAGGACCTGGAAGCCGAGCAGGAGACCGGCATGGACCGCGGCCAGTGGATGAACGCGCAGGAGTCGGCGTATCTGGAGATCATCACGTCCGGCCCGTACCCGATGTACTCGGGCATCGAGGGGATGGCGGACGAGGCCGTCACACTGGAGACGCTCTTCGACTTCGGGCTGGCGCGGCTGCTGGACGGCTTCGCGCCGGTCATCGAGGGGCGGGGGCGGTGAGTCCGCCTCAGCGGGGCACGGCCACGCCCAGCGGCCCGGCCAGCTCGCCGCGCAGCCGCCGGGCCCGTAACACCAGCTCCAGCTCGAAGCGCCGGTCCGGATCGTCCACCTCCTCGCCCCACAACTCCCTTATCTGGCGCAGCCGGTAGCGGACGGTCTGCGGATGCACACCGAGCCGGGCAGCGACCTCGGGGGCGCCGCCGCGGGTTTCCAGCCAGGCCAGCAGGGTCTCGGCGAGGCGGCGGCCGTGGGTGGGCCCGCAGTGGGCCAGGGGGGCGAGGCGGCGGCGGGTGAGGTCCTCGATCAGCTCCTCGGGCGGGAGCAGGACCAGGGCCTCGGTGTGCTCGGTGCAGTGCAGTACGTGCCCCGAGGGCAGCAGTCCGCGCTCCATCAGATCGACCGCGGCGCCCGCCCAGCGCAGCGACTTGGCCGCGTCCGTCAGCGGTACGGCCGGGCCCAGCGCCCCCGACCAGCCGGACGTGGCCCGCCGCAGCAGGTCGCGGCGGCCCGCGGCGTCCGGGTCGGGTACGACCATGCGCGGCCGCTCGCACTCCATGTCCAGCAGGACGTCCTGGGCGACCGCGGGTGCCACCGCCTCGCGGGCGGGCCGCAGCAGTACGGCCACGGCGACGCGTTCGGGCAGCGGCCAGCCGATACGGGCCGCGCGCTCGGCGATCGCGGCCGCCGGGTCGCCCGCCCTGCCCTCCCGGCCCCCGGCCCTGCGGCACCGGGGGCCGCCGTCGCCGGTGCGCCCGCCCGGCGTGAACAGCTGCTCCATCAGGCGGCGTTGCAGCCGAAGCCGCTCGCCCGCCTGGCGGGCCGCGGCCTCGGCGTAGCCGCGTACGGACTCCGCGACCAGCCCGTCCAGGTACTCGAAGCCCGATTCGGCCAGCTCGTACATCGCCGGGGCCGGGATCTGGACCTGCTGGCCGATCTCCGCCAGCCGCCGCCAGGCGAGCCGCACCCCCAGGCGGTAAATGGCCTGAAGCGCATCCAGGCTGCGGCCCTGGATGCCCTCGCCGCGGCCGAACTCCTGGAAGACCTGCGGGTGGACCTGTGGCCGGTCCAGCCCCGCGGTCATGTGCTCGACGAAGTGCTCCAGCGACTGGCGGATGCCCACCAGGGCCCGCGGTTCGCCGGAGTCGTCCGGGACCAGCGGGAGTTGGGGGTATTCGTGGCGGATCTCGCGCAGGATGTCCTGGGCCAGGGCGGGTACCTCCTCCAGCGCGATCGCGGCGAACTGCCGTACCTGGACGCGGGGCACGTCCCGCCAGGCCGAGCCGGCAGCCGTCACCGAGCGTCCTGTGCGCCGGCCCGGTCGAAGGTCACCAGCGGGACGTTGGGCTGGTCGGGAGTGGCGTCCAGCGCGGCGACGATCCCCAGGGCCGCGCCCACGGCCAGGGCGGCGGCCACCAGGCAGGTGAGGGTGGCGGCGAGCAGTCTGTGCATGGCGCGGCGAGCCCCTTCGTCGAATCCGCAGCGGTCTTCCGTCGAGGTTGGCGCAGCACACCGGCCCGGTCCGGCGCACCCTACCGATCCGGCGAACACGGCGTTCGCACCGCGGAGTTCACGGGTGGGGCTGCGATGGCGGGTTCCGCCGACCGCGGTGCCTGCCGAGTGTGGAAGGGCATTGACTGCCTGTCAAGTATTCGCCTACGGTTCCCGCCCCATGGACCCTCGCCCGCGGGGGCCCGGCCGCACGTGCACTGCCCCGCCGCCCTCAGGAGTGCCCGTATGCGTAACCCCGTACCGAAGGCAGCCTCGCCCGCGTCCCTGATCCTGCTGGGGCTCGGTGTCTTTCTGCTGGTCCTGGCCCCGATGCTCGCCTGGTACGTGGAGCCGCGCGCCAAACGCACACCCATCGACGTGAATGTCACCACCGTCTTCACCGGCAGTGGCAGCTACTTCGACACCGAGACGCTGGCCACCAAGGACAGACAGAAGATCACCATCGTCCGGCACGTGGTGGGCGATGTGGCCGACAGCGTCAAGAGCGGCCGGGCCATCTGGGATGTGTCCACGACCGTGGACACGCCCAAGTCGCTGCCGCTGAAGGACCCGCGCAGGGCGTTCCAGTGGACGGTGGAGCGCTGGGTCACCGACCGGCGCACCAACGCGCCCGTGCACTGCTGCGAGGAGGCCCCCACCCGTTTCGAGGGCGACGCGTACCTCAAATTCCCTTTTGATCTGCGGAAGAAGACGTACCGCTGGTGGGACAACACCCTGGGCGCCGCCGTGCCGCTCCGCTTCGCGGGCACCCAGCGGATCCAGGGGTACGAGGGCTACCGCTTCACCGGGACCGTGCCGCCCACCCGTACGGGCAGCCGGCAGGTGCCGGGGCGGATGGTGGGGCGGCCGCAGCAGGGGCAGGTCCAGGCCGAGGAGTGGTACTCCAACGCCGGGATCGAGTTCGTGGCCGACCGGCGCACCGGCCGGATCCTGAATGCCGCCATCTCGCCGCTGAAGACGCTGCGGGCCCCCGGCTCCCAGCGCGACGCGGTCACCCTGCTGCGCGGCAACCACCTCCAGTTCACCCCCAAGACCCAGCGCGCGCAGGTGGACCAGGCGGACGCGGACAGCACCAAGCTGCGGCTGCTGGGCGAGACGGTGCCGATCGCGGGGGCCGTCGCGGGCGGCGTGTTCACGCTCCTGGGCGTGGTGCTGGTGGTGCGCGGGAGGCGGCGCGACGGCGAGCCGAGCGCGAAGTGATGAACCGTCAGGAAAGCTCGCGGCGAAAATTGTCACGCCGGTGAGTAGCCGCACGCCACCGGGCGGCGAAAACTATCCAACCCCACTGCTGTAACCGCCGGTTCGGTCCCACCGTCACGCGTCGCACCGCCCGGTCGGCGCCCGCCCGTACGCACACGACTCAGCACGCAGTACGTCCCCCCACATCACTGGTACCGCACCCTGAGACGAGTTGGAGCGCGCATGCCCCAGCACGTACGACCGCCCCAGCACACCGCCCTGCCCCCGCACGCGCCACCGTCCCGCCGCACCGCCACGGCCGACCGCACCACCGCGCCCGCCCGTCCCGCCTTCGGACCCGCCCCCCTGCCCCGCCGGATCGTCTTCCTCGCCCGCCGCGACCTGGGGAACCCGGCGGCCGGCGGCTCCGAGCTGCTCGTGGACAGAATCGCCGAAGGGCTGACCGCGTACGGGCACGAGGTCACCCTGCTGTGGGGGGGGGCCGCCGCCCCCCCCCCCCCCGCGCCGCGACTACCGAGTGATCTCCGCCGGGGGTGACGCGGGCCATTTCCTGCGCGCACCACGCCAGTTCGCGCGCCGGATCGGCGGCTGCGACCTGCTGGTGGAGGTGTGCAACGGCATGCCCTACCTCGCGCCGCTGTGGCACCACGGGCCCACCGTGTGCCTGGTCAACCACGTCCACACGGATCTGTGGCGGCTGCGCTACCCGGCCCCGGCCGCCCGCCTGGGCCGCCGGCTGGAGCGCTGGGCGCTGGCCGGCACCCACCGCGACAACCTCATGATCGCCGTGTCCGGCTCGACCTCGGCGGCGCTGCGCGGGCTGGGCGTGGACCGGGAGCGGATCCGGCTGGTGCACAACGGGGTGGAGGACCCCGGGCCGCTGCTGCCCAAGTCCCGCGAGCCGCTGTTCGTGGCCATGGGACGGCTGGTGGAGTACAAGCGCGTCGATCTGCTGCTGCGCCTGTGGGAGCGGGTCCGCCCGATCACCGGCGGGCAGCTGGTGATCGTCGGGGACGGCCCAGAACGGCGGCGGCTGACCCGGGACGCGGGTCCCGACGTGCACTTCACCGGCCATATCTCCGAGGCCGCCAAACATCAACTCCTGTGCGAATCGTGGCTGTTGCTGCACCCCTCGCTCGTGGAGGGCTGGGGCCTGGTGGTCATGGAGGCCGCCGCCCGCGGCACCCCCACCGTCGGCTTCGACATCCCGGGGCTGTGCGACTCGGTGGAGGACGGGGTCACCGGCCTGCTGGCGCGCGGCGAGAGCTCCTTCGCCGCCCACTGGTGCACGCTCGCGCTCAGCCAGGAGCGCCGCCACGCGCTGGGCACCGCCGCCCGGCACCGCGCCGCCCGCTTCCAGTGGAGTTCCACGGTCCGGGGCTTTCGCGCCGTGGCCACCGAGGCCTACCTTCAGGCCACGGCCCGTTCGGGACCGCACGGCCGGGCCGCCGACGCCATGGCTCCAGGGCGGTGATGCTGAGGTGCGCGACCCCTCGCTGCGCAGATCGGTGACCCTCTTCAGGGCATTCATGCGCGAGCAGAGCGACCCCGAGCTGTGCTACGGCCTGCTGGCCCGGGACGCCGCCGACCAGGTCGAGCGCCATGTGCCGCTGGCGGGCGCGGTGGTGGCCGACATCGGCGGCGGCAGCGGGCACTTCACCGAGGAGTTCCGCCGCCGGGGCGCCCACAGCTATCTCTTCGAGCCCGACACCCGTGAACTGACCGCCCGGGGGCGCGCCCCCCACGGCGCGGTGCTCGCCGACGGATATCTGCTCCCGCTCGCCGACGGCGCCGCCGATGTGTGCTTCTCCTCCAACGTCCTGGAGCACGTCGCGGACCCGCAGACCTTCCTGAGCGAGATGGTGCGGGTCACCCGGCCCGGCGGGCTGATCTATGTCTCCTTCACCAACTGGCTCTCCCCCTGGGGCGGTCACGAGACGGCGCCCTGGCACTACTTGGGCGCCGACCGGGCCCGGGCCCGCTACCGGCGGCGTACCGGCCAGAGCGCCAAGCACACCCTGGGCGAGAACCTCTTCGCCATCCACGTCGGCCCCACCCTGCGCAGGGTGCGGGCCCGCGACGATGTCGAGATCCTCTCGGCCCGGTCCCGCTACGCGCCGTTCTGGGCCGGGGCCATCCCCCGCGTCCCCGGCGTACGTGAAGTCGCGACCTGGAATCTCCTTCTCATCCTCCGAAGGCTGCCATGACCCAGACGCTCCAGCAGTCGAGCTCACCGGGATCGCCCGACCCCGGGGGCACGCCGACGCCCTCGCCCGCAGCGCCGCCGCCCGAGCGGCCCCGGCGGCGGCGCTGGCTGCTGGCCTTCTGGGCGGTGGTCTTCATCGCCTTCCTCGCGCCCTCCGCGGGAAAGCAGACCTTCGAGACCAAGCTGGGCGTCACCAGCGACCCGTGGAAATTCCTGGGTGACCTGGGGCAGTTGTGGCACGACCGGGCGGGCTTCGGCGGCATCGCCGACCAGTACTTCGGCTACGCCTTCCCCAGCCTGCCGTACTACGCGCTGACCCATCTGGTGCAACTGCCGGTCTGGATCGCCGAGCGGCTGTGGATGTCGCTGATCGTGGCCGCGGCCTTCTGGGGCGCGCTGCGGCTGGCCGAGCGGCTGCGCGTCGGGAGCGGTCCGACCCGGCTGCTGGGCGCCGCCCTGTACGCGCTGTGGCCGACCTTCACCATCGTCATCGGCTCCACCTCGGCGGCGGCCCTGCCGGGCGCCATGCTGCCGTGGGTGCTGCTGCCGCTGACCAACCACCGCGTCAGCGCGCGCATCGCGGCCACCCGCTCCGCGCTGCTGATCCCCTTCATGGGCGGCGTCAACGCGGCGTCGACGCTGGCCGCGCTGCTGCCCGTCGGGCTGTACGTGCTCTCCCGTACGGGCCCCAGGCGGCCGCGGCTGCTGGTGTGGTGGATACCAGGGGTGATCCTGGCGACGGCCTGGTGGGTGGTGCCCCTGCTGCTGCTCGGCCTGCACGGCGAGAACTTCATGCCGTTCATCGAACAGGCCGACACCACCACCTCCACCATGTCGGCCACCGAACTGCTGCGCGGCGCCGGGAACTGGGTGGCCTATCTGGACTTCGGACAGCCGTGGCTGCCGGCCGGGCAGACCATGGTGGCGACCGGCTTCGCGGTGTTCGGCTCCGCGCTGGCCGCGGCGCTGGGGCTGGGCGGGCTGGCCCGCCGCGACCTGCCCGAGCGGCGGTGGCTGGTGCTGGTGGTGCTCGTGGTGGCGGGCATCTGCCTTGCCGGGTACGCCGGTTCGCTGGGCGCGCCCTTCCACGGGGTGTGGCAGGACTGGCTCAACGGCTGGCTCAAGCCGTTCCGCAACATCTACAAGTTCGCGCCCGGCCTCGCGCTGGCGCTGGCGTACGGGCTGGCGCATCTGACGGCGGTGGCCGCCGAGCGGCGCGGCACCCGGCCCGTACCGGGGCGCCGCAAAGTGCCGCTGCTGGCCGCGCTCGTCCTGCTGCCCGCCCTGGGCCTGCCCTATCTCAACGGCACCGTGCTGCAGTCCGGCGCCTTCAAGGAACTGCCCGCCTACTGGTCCAAGACGGCCGACTGGCTCAAGGCCAACACCCCGGACAACCGGGCGCTGGTCGTGCCCGCCACCGCGCACGGCATCTACACCTGGGGCTCCCCCATCGACCAGCCGCTGGACGTCCTGGCCCAGTCCCGCTGGGCGCAGCGCGACTTCGTCCCCTTCGGCACCCCGGGGGTACGCCGCGCCATGGACGCCGTCGAGCAGGCGCTGATGACCGGCTCGCAGGTCACCGGGCTGCGCGACTTCCTGGGGCGGGCGGGCATCTACGACGTGGTCGTACGCAACGATCTGGACCCGGACCAGATCGGGTACGTGCCGACCCAGACCGTCAAGCGGACCCTGGAGGCCTCCGGCTACCGCAAGGTGGCCGGCTTCGGGCCGCTGACCACCGGCGGCCGGATCGCCTCCGACACCCCGCTGCAGATCCAGGGGCTGTATCCGCGCCAGCGCGCGGTGGAGATCTACGAGCCGGTCGACTCCCCGCGCCCCGGGCCCGTCACCGCCAAGTACACCTCCGACACCGCGCAGTTGAGCGGCGGCCCGGAGGCGCTGCTCCAGCTGTCCGCCGATCCCTCGCTGCGCGAGCGCCCCACCGTCCTCACCGGAGACCACCATCCGGGCATCGGCACGCCCTCGCTCCAGCTGACCGCCGACGGGCTGCGCCGCGCCGACACCCGCTTCGGCCTGGTGAACTCCCACACCTCCTACACCTATACGCCCAAGGAACGAAATCCCTCGCAGAGCGTGCAGGACCCGGGCGGGGCGCCGCGGCAGATCCTCCCCTCCAGCGGCACCGCGCACCAGACGACGGCGCTGCTGCGCGGCGCGTCCTCCGTCACCGCCTCCTCCAGCGGCAACTGGCTCTTCCACCTGCCCCAGTACGACCCGGTGAACGCCTTCGACGGCAATCCGGACACCGCCTGGGCCGAGGGCAGCGCGGGCGAACCCGTCGGGCAGTGGCTGCGGATCGACTTCACCCGGCCGACCGCCGTCCCCTCCACCCTGACGCTGACCCCGCTGCGGGGGGACGGGCTGCGGGCCGCGCCCACCTCCGTACGCCTCACGACCGACCGCGGCAGCCAGGAGAGCCCGCTGCAGCCCGACGGCAGCGCGCAGCAGGTCAAGGCCCCCGCGGGGACGGCCAAGTGGCTCAAGATCACGATCACCGGGTCGCAGACGCCACGCGCCGGGCTGTCCGGCGCCGGCTTCTCCGAGATCTCCATCCCCGGGGTCCAGGTGACCCGGCTGCTGCGGCTGCCGACGGACGCCGACCGCTCGGAGGCGCCCGCCCGCACCTTCTCCCTGCACCGCGGCAGCGACCCGGGCGGACTCTCGCCGGTGTCCGCCGAGACGGGCCTGCACCGCCAGTTCCGCACCCCGGCCGAGGCCCCGTACACCGTCTCCGGCACCGCGCTGGCCGTGCCCGGAGCAGAGCTCGACAGCCTCCTGGACCGCGTCGCCCCGGGGCAGAGGGACCGCATCACCGCCACCGCCGACTCCACCAGCCCCGGCCTCGGACAGTCCCTCAGCCCGCGCAACCTCGTGGACGGCGACCTGACCACCGCCTGGATCGCGGGCTCCACACCGACCCTGCACCTGCGCTGGCCGGGCAAGAAGACCATCGACCAGATCGTGCTGGCACCGGCCGGAGGCATCTCCACCCGGCCCGAGCAGATCCTGGTCAACTCCCCCGACGGGGCGGCGACCGCCGGGGTCGACGACAACGGGCAGGCCCGCTTCGACCCCATCACCACCGACCGCCTCGACATCACCATCAGCAAGGTCAAGCCGCTCACCCTGCACAATCCGGTGGCCGGCCAGCCGCTGCAGCTCCCGGTGGGTCTGAGCGAGGTCTACATCCCGGCGCTGGCCGATCTGCGCACCCCGCCGCCCGGACGGGAGGACCGCTTCACGCTGGGCTGCGGCCAGGGCCCCGCGCTCGCCATCGACGGCACCCTGCACGCCACCAAGGCCTCCGGGTACGTCCGCGACCTCACCGAACGCCGCCCGGTCAAGGTCGAGTTGTGCGCGGGCGAGGCCCGGGACGGGCGGCTGGAACTGCCCGCGGGGGACCACCGGGTGGAGGCCGGCGACCAGGGGCCGCTCGCCCTCACCGACGTCACCCTCACCGGCGGGGAGGCGGTCGCACCCGCCGGGGACCGGCGCGAGACCACCGCCAAGGACTGGGCGGGCGACCACCGCAGCGTCCAGATCGGGGCCGGCCGGGCCGCGTACCTCCAGATGTACGAGAACGCCAACGACGGCTGGCACGCCACCCTCAACGGGCGCGAGCTCACCCCGCTGCGCCTGGACGGCTGGCAGCAGGCCTTCTTGATCCCCGCGGGCGAGGGCGGTCTGGTCAAACTCTCCTACTCGCCCTCCACCGCCTATGACGTGGGCCTCTTCGGCGGCCTCCTCGGCATCGTGCTGCTCCTCGTCTCGGCAGGGGTGCGCCGCACCGCGCGCACCCCGCTTCCACCACCGCAAACCCCTCCCCCGCCCTCCTGGATCCTGGGCACCGTCGCCCTCGCCGCCGTACTGGTCCTCGCCTCGGGCCTCTACGCCCTGATCGTCGTCCCGCTCGTCCTCCTGGCCCGGCTGCGCCCTGGACTCCTCGTCCCGCTCGCGCTATTGGCCATGGTGGGAGCGGGCACCGCGGCCACCCTCGAAGCGGGCGAACCGGCCGCCTACGGCGGCGGGGCCTTCAGCACCGCCGCCCAGTGCCTGGCCCTGCTGGCCCTGGCCGCGGCGGTGGTGACCGCCCCGGCACGCCGCACCCGCCGCCGGGCCGCCGCCCAGGGCGGCACCGCCGCGACACCGCCCGGCACGGCGGCCAGCGCACCGGAGGCAGGCGGCATGCCCGACACCTCACCGCCGAGCGGGAGTCCGGACCCTTCCGCCTCCTCCGCGCCCACCGCACCGCCGCTGCCGCGCCGCCCGCGCCTGCCGCACCGCAAGAAGGGGAGACAGGCGAGCCCGGCGTCGAGTGCGCCGACGCACACACCGGGCCCGCCCCGGGAGGCGGACGCCGACCGGCCGCCGTACGCCACCGAGGCAGGGCCCGCCCGGCCACCGCACACCACCGGGGAGGAACCGACCCGATGACCGCACTGCACCCGGCACGGCAGGACCGTTCCGACGACCGCCACGGCGGCCGTGGGGACGGCGGGCCCGGCCGCACCGAGCCCGTGGCGAGGGTTCCCTTCCCGGTCGTGGACGAGGTCGCCCGGCACTGCCTCCAGGACGAGGAGCCGGAGACCGTGCACATCGAGGTGCACCTGCCCGGACGCCTCGACCACGCCCGGCTCCGCGCGGCCTTCCACGAGGCACTGCGCCGCCACCCCCGCATCCTGATGCGCCAGGCCCCGACGCGCTGGTGGCGACGGCGGTACGAGTGGGAGCTGACCGGCACCCCCGACGTGGACCCGGTCACCTTCCCGCCCCCCGGCCCCGACGCCGTCCCCCGCGCCAGAGAACGCGCCCTCACCGACTGCCCACCCCTGAACACCTCACCTCCCGTACGCCTGGAGGTGATCGAGGAACACCGGCCGGCCACTCCGGACCCGGACGGCATGGGCTGCACGGGCGGCATGGGCTGCACGGGCGGCATGGGCGGCATGGGCGGCATGGGCGCCCCGGTCAGCACAGGCGGTCTGGACGGCACGGGCGACTTGGACGGCGCGGCCGGCCCGGGTGACACGACCGCCCCGACCACCATGGCCGACCCGGGTGACACGACTGCCCCAAACACCATGGCCGCCCCGACCCTCCTCAACTCCCCCGAAAAGCACACCCATCCCAACAACACCAACACCCCCCAGACCGCCCACACCCCCACCTCCCCGCACACCGCCAACCACACCACTCGCACCGTCCTCCTTATCACCATCAATCACACCGCCCTGGACGGTCCCGCCTGTCTGCGGGTGCTGGCGACCGCCGCCGAGCTGTACGGCGGCGCCGACAACTCCCCGGCCCCGCCACCCGTACGGGCCCCCGGAGCCCGCGCCGAACAGCCCCGGGGCGAGGGCGGCGCCGACGGCAAAGGCCTCGGGATGGCGCGCCCGGCGCGGATCGCCGGGGACGCGCGGCGTCCCAGCGACGGCAACGGCATGCTGGTCGTGGAGCTGCCCGTACCGGCCCGGCCGCCCCGCGATGCCGACGGGCGGGCGGCATACACCGTCAACGACCAACTCCTGGTCGCCACCTGCCTGATGGTCGCGCGGTGGAACCGCCTGCACGGCCGCCCCACCGCGCCCGTCGTCGTCACCATGCCCGTCGACGACCGGCCGCGCGGCAGCGATATGCCCATCGGCAACGGGACCCGGCTGGTCTCCGTCGGGTTCGGCCCGGAGGAGCGGCGGGACGCCGATCTGCTGACCGGCGAGACCCCCGACCCCGAGGCCGTGGCGCGGCTGCTGCGGCGTACGGCGTCGCGCACCCGCGCCCTGAAGTCCACCACAGGCTCCCAACTCGGCCTGACCGGGACCCTGTTGACCGCCCCCGCTCTCCCCGTCGGACTGCGGGCCGCACTCACCCGCACCCTGCGCACCGCCGCCGCCCCCTGGACCTCCACCACCCTGCTGTCCAACATCGGCCGCATTCCCTACCCCCTCGACTTCGGCGACGCGGGCCGCCCCACCGCCGTGTGGTTCTCCGCCCCGGCGCGTGTGCCCCGGGGGCTGACCGTGACCACCGTCTCCGTCGGCGGCCGTATCCAGCTCGCGCTGCGCTGGTCCCGTGCCCTGCTGGACGACGAGGCCGGCGCCCGGCTGGGCACCCTCTTCGCACGGTCCCTCGCCGCCACCTCCTGGACGCCGAACACCCCCGGGAGCCGCTCATGACCACCGCCTCCACCCCCGGCACCCGCCCCGCGGGGCTGCGCGACTTCTACGAGAACCCCGAGGTCCCCGTGGCCTCGGGCCCCGCTCGCAGCCGCCGTCAGGCCGCGATGCTCGCCCGCGCCCTGGGGCCCGTACGCTCCGGCACCTCGCCCGCCACGGTGCTGGACATCGGCTGCGGCGACGGCACCGCGGCGGCCACCGCCGCGGGCGTGCTGCGCGGCCACCGGATCATCGGCGTCGACTGGTCGCAGGACGCGCTGCGCCGCGCGGCCACCCGTATCCCGTACACCGTGCGCGGCGAACTGACCGACGGAGGGCTGCCGTTCGCGGCAGGAACGGCCGATGCCGTCGTCCTGAGCGAGGTCATCGAGCACCTCGTCGACCCGGACGCGGCCCTGGACGAACTGCGCCGCATCCTGCGCCCCGGCGGGCACTTGATGCTCTCCACCCCCAATCTCGCCGCCTGGTACAACCGCGGACTCCTCCTGGCCGGAGTCCAGCCCGTCTTCTCGGAGGTGAGCATGCGCCGTATCCACGGCCGCCCCGGCACCCAAGTCGTAGGCCACCTGCGCCTCTACACCGCCCGCGCGCTGCGCGGCTTCCTGGCCGCCTCCGGTTTCGAGGTCGTCCGGCTGGCCGGGGCGCCGTACCACGATGTGCCGCGCCCCCTGCGCCCGTTGGACCGCGCCGCC
This sequence comes from Streptomyces sp. UF-297, assembly GCF_058245575.1. Taxonomy (NCBI): domain Bacteria; kingdom Bacillati; phylum Actinomycetota; class Actinomycetes; order Kitasatosporales; family Streptomycetaceae; genus Streptomyces; species Streptomyces sp. UF-297. The sequence goes on from NZ_JBSIBZ010000026.1 coordinate 67,313, forward strand.
TGTTACGTCCCCTCGCTGGCCTCCATCCTTCTCGTCCACGCCCGTCGCACCGCCCCATCGTCCCACGGACCCGCCCGCGCCCCACGGTCCTTGTCCGCCCGCCGGGACCGGCTGCCCCATCCCGGCGGGCCGCGACGGAGAGAGGAGTAGGGCGGTGCTGTGGTGGGGCGTGGCGTCCGCGCTGCTCGCCAACGTCCTGTACAGCACCGGCTTCGTGCTGGAGAAGCGGGCCCTGTCCGCACTGCCCGCCCTGAGCACCCGCCGGCCCGCCCGGCTCGTGCGCCATCTGCTCGGCAGCCCGCTGTGGATCGGCGGCTCGCTCGCGCTGGCCGCGGGCTTCGCCGCGCAGCTCGCCGTCTACCGCACCCTGCCCATCGCCGCCGCCCAGGGCATCTTCGTCTCCGGCCTCGTCCTGCTGCTCCTCCTGTCCTCAGTGATCCTCGGCGAGCGCACCAGCGGCCGCGAGCGGCAGAGCATCGCCGCCATCCTCGTCGCGCTGGTGATGGTCGTCGCCTCCCTCCAGGGCAGCGGCGCCGCCACCGTCACCCGCACCGCCCCCACGCTCACCCTGCTGGCGATCTCCCTGCCGTCGCTGGCCGCCGGACTGTGGCTGTACGCGGCCGCCGAGCGCCGGGCCAAGCGCCGCCACCGCCAGCCCCCGACGGGCGTGGCCTACGGGGTGGCCGTCGGCCTGCTCTACGGCGTCAGTTCACTCGCCATCAAGGGCGTGTCCGGTCTGCTGACCACCCATGACATCGCGGGTGTCGCGCGTGATCTGTTCACCTCGCCCTATCCCTACCTCCTGGTGTTCACCGGAGCCGCCGGCCTGGTGTTGTCCCAAACGGCCCTGCAGCGCTGCCGAGCCTCCTTGATCGTCCCTGTCTGCACCACGGTCACCTGCATCTTCACCGTCGCCTGCGGCACGGTCGCCTTCGGCGAACCCCTGCCCGCCGACCCCCTGCACCTCGCACTGCGCCTGGGCGGCACGGCCGTCGCCGTGTCCGTACTCCTCGCTCTGCCCCGCCACGACGCAGCGGCCCCGGAAACCCCGCCCACCACCAAGGAGTTGAGCCGTGAAACCCGATGACCCGCTGCTGAAGATCCTCGCCTGCCCCCTCGACAAGGGCCCGCTCTCCCTGCTCGCCCCCGAGGACGTCCTCTACAACCCCCGGCTGCGCCGCCGCTATCCGATCCTCGACGGCATCCCTCAGCTCCTCCCCTCTTCCGGCGAACAGGTCACCGAGGCCGAGCACCAGGCCATCCAGAGGCGCCTCGCGCAGGAGCAAGGAGCCCAGGCGACGGAGGAACCAGCCGGCCAAGCGGCGGAGGAACCAGCCGCCCACGCCACGAAGAAGAGAGCCGCCACAGCGCCGGAGGAGGAAGCCGGCCACCGCTCGGCCGACCTCGCGGCAGACGGCAGCGAGGCGGTCCACCACACCGAGGGCAGCCGTATCGCCGACGAATCCGCCCGCCCCGCCGCCCAGGAGCCCAGGCCGTGACCCTCGCCTCCCGGCTGGGGCCGCACCTGCCGCCCCGGCTGCTCACCGCCGCCACGGCCCGTATCTATCCGCGCTTCGAACCCGAGCTGCGCCGGCTCGCCGACTTCTGCCCGCCGGGCGGCACGGCGGTCGACGTCGGCGGGTGGTACGGGCCGTGGACCCGCCATCTCGCCCGCCGGGCCCATCGCGTGGTCACCATCGAGCCCGTGCCCCACCTGGCCCGGCTGCTGTCGGCCGTCGCCCCCGCTCACGTCGAGGTGTTCTCCGCCGCCGCGAGCGACCACTGCGGCACCGCCACCCTGTGGCTGCCGCCCGGCGGCCGGGGCGACCGGGGGATCTCCTCGCTCGTACGCCGCGAACTGCACGACACCCCGCTCGAAGTCCCCTGTCTCGCCCTGGACGAACTGGACCTCAAGGCCGTCACCCTGATCAAGATCGATGTGGACGGCGGCGAACTGGCCGTACTGCGCGGCGCCGAGCACACCATCGAGCGTGAACACCCCTCCTTGTTCATCGAGTTGGAGACCCGCATCCAGCCCCTGGACCCCGTCCTCGCCTGGACCGCCGCGCACGGCTACCGCGGCTGGGTCTTCCCCCGCGACCACTGGCTGCCGCTCGCCGATTTCGATCTGTGCGCCCATCAGTCCCACACCTCCCATGTCGCCGAGCACGGTCTGCTCCGCCGCTCGATCGCCCCGCACCGCCGCTACGTCAACTCCGTCCTCTTCCTCCCCGAGGGCGACCGCCCCGGCATCCCCTCCTTGCGCGACCATGTCCGTCATGAGCCGCATCACTGATTCCGCCAACACCTCTGATACACCGCCCGGCCCGATCCGGTTCCAACTCGTCCTGCTGCGCCGCATGGCCGACCACCAGCCCGGACTCGTCGAGGACGCGCTGCGCGAACTGAACGTCTCCCGCGCCCAGATGCGCGAGGCCAACCGCCGCTGGCAGGCCATGGCCCACTCGCCCCGCCGCCGCGCCGGCACGGAGAGCTACCGCTCCCTGCTCGGCACCCCCGAGTCGATCACCACCCGCCGCATCGGGGACCTGACCTGCCGGGCCCTGACCTGGCCCGTCCCCCTCTGGCCCGACCTGCGCTTCGAGGTCCTGGCCACCGATCAGGGCGCCGTGTGGAACGCGTGGCTCGTGCGCGCTCCCGGCGCCCCCGCGCCCGTCCTCCGTACGACCGCCGACCTCACCCCTTGGTCCTGCACGGTCGACGAGGTGGCCCGCGCCTTCGCCCCCGCCCGCCCCTTGGAGGGCACCGCCCCCACCCGCTGGCGCCTGGCCTTCACCGCCCCCGGCCCGAACACCGACGGCACCCCCGACCCAGCCTCAGCCCCCGGCGATGCGCCCGCCCCAGACACCGGCACCGGCACCACCACCACCAGCACCAGCACCAGCACCAGCACCAGCACCAGCACCAGCGATCAACCACGCGAACACATCGCGGAGTTCACCTGGGGCCTCCTCCAGCGCCTCACCCAGTGATCAAAGCTCACCGAGGCCGGAGCAATGCATCACGCCCCACCAGCAGGCCACCCACCCCACGACGCCTGCCACACCCGCGCACCGCTCACCACCACCCGTCACCCGTCACCCGCACCCCGCACCCCGCACCCCGCACCCCGCACCCCGCACCCCGCCACTCATCCACCACCTCCCGCCGCACGAGCCCCGGCAGCACCAGCCCCCGCCCGACCACCAATCCCCGCCGCCCCGCCACGTACCCCGGCAAGCGCCCCCACGTACCCCCGCAGACACTCCGCCGTCAACGACCCCTCCACCCCCAGCAGTTCGCGCGGCCGCCCGGCGAAGAGGATCTCCCCGCCCCGTTTGCCGCCGTCCGGCCCCAGGTCGATGACCCAGTCCGCCCGCCTGACGACGTCCAGGTTGTGCTCGATGACCAAGACGGTGTTCCCGCCGTCCACCAGCCGGTCGAGCAGCGCCACCAGCCCCTCCACATCTGCCATGTGCAGGCCTGTCGTCGGCTCGTCCAGGACGTACACACTGCCCTTCTCGTGCAGGCGCGTCGCCAGCTTCAGCCGCTGGCGCTCACCGCCCGACAGCGACGAGACCGACTGCCCCAGCGTCAGATAGCCCAGCCCCACCTCCACCAGCGCCCTCAGCCGCCGCAGCAGCCCCGGCAGATCCACGCCCGCCACATCCACACCCGCCGCACCCGCCCCCGTCACACCCGCACCCTCACCCGTCACATCCGCACCCACATCCAAACCCACACCTGCACCCGCCACACCCAGCTCCCCCACACCCACCGCCCCCACCTCACCGAAGAACCCCACCGCCCCCTCCGCCGTCATCTCCAGCACATCCGCCACCGACCTCCCCCGCACCGTCAGCGCCAGCACCTCCTCCTTGAAGCGCCGCCCCCGGCACACCTCGCAGGTCGTGGTCACCGGATCCATGAACGCCAGGTCGGTGTGGATCTCCCCGCGCCCGCGGCACTCCTCGCACGCCCCCGCCGAGTTGAAGCTGAACAGCGCCGGCGGCACCCCGTTGACCTTGCCGAAGAGCTTGCGCACCTGGTCCATGACGCCGATGTACGTGGCCGGGGTGGACCGGGCCGACGCCCCGATCGCCGACTGGTCGATCACCACCGCCTCCGGGTGCGCCGCCACGAACGCCCCGGAGACCAGCGTGCTCTTGCCCGACCCGGCCACCCCCGTGACCACCGTCAGCACCCCGGTCGGCACCGAAGCCGTCACGCCCTTCAGGTTGTGCAGCCGCACGTCCCGTACGGTCAGCCAGCCGTCCGGCTCCCGCACATCGGCCGCCTCCTTGAGCCGCGCCGCCCGCCGCAGCCCGCGCCCGGTGGGCGTATCGGCCGCGGCCAGCTCCCCCACCGTCCCCTGGAAGACGACCCGGCCGCCGTGCGTCCCCGCGCCCGGCCCCATGTCCACCACATGGTCGGCCATCGCGATGACATCCGGGTCGTGCTCGACGACCAGCACGGTGTTGCCCTTGTCCCGCAGCCGCACCAGCAGGTCGCCCAGGCGCCGCACATCGCGCGGGTGCAGCCCGATGCTCGGCTCGTCGAAGATGTACGTCATGCCGGTCAGGCTGCTGCCCAGGTGGCGCACCATCTTCAGGCGCTGCCCCTCCCCGCCCGACAGCGTCGAGGTCTCCCGGTCCAGGCTCAGATAGCCCAGCCCGATGCCCACCACCCGCTCCAGCGCGGCCACCGCCTGTGCCGCGATCGGCCCGCCCACCGGGTCCTCGATCCCCCGCAGCACCTCGATGAGCTCGCCCACCTCCAGGGCCGCCATCTCGGCGATGCCCAGGCCCGCCAGCCGCGTCGCGCGCGCCGCCGCGTTCAGCCGCGCCCCTTCGCACTCGGGGCACACCCCTTCGGTGACGAACCGCCCCACGGCCTCGCGGGTGCGCTCGCTCAGCGCCGACAGGTCCCGCCGTACGTAGAGCCGGTTGAAGCTCTCGACGATGCCTTCGTAGGTGTTGTTGAAGGCGTTCTCGCCACGTTTGACCTTGAAGCCCTTGCCGTACAGGAGCAGCCGCCACTCCTCGTCGGTGAAGCGGTGCAGCGGCTTGTCGGGGTCGAAGAGGCCCGAGCGGGCGTAGATCTGCCAGGAGGCGCTGCCCACGGCCATCAGCGGGAAGAGGATCGCGCCCTGGTTGAGGGACAGCGCGGGGTCCAGAAAACGGTCCGGATCGGGGCGGACCGTACGGCCCAGCCCGTCGCACCCGGGGCACATTCCGGCCGGGTCGTTGAACGAGTAGACCGTCGCCTCCCCCGCGCTCGGCGTCCCGCACCGCGAGAACAGCACCCGCAGCACCGAGTAGATGTCGGTCATCGTGCCCACCGTCGAGCGCGCGTTGCCGCCGATGGGCCGCTGGTCCACCACGATCGCCGGGGTCAGTCGCTCGATGGTGTCGGCCTTGGGCCGCTCGTGTTTGGGCAGCCGGTTGCGTACGAACCAGGTGAAGGTCTCGTTCAGCTGCCGCTGCGACTCCACCGCCACGGTGTCGAAGACCACCGAGGACTTCCCCGAGCCCGACACCCCGGTGAAGACGGTGATCAGCCCCTTGGGGATCTCCAGCGTCACGTCCTTGAGGTTGTGCCCCCGCGCCCCCACGATCCGGATGCCGTCCTGCGGCCCGCGCTCCCCCTGGAGCAGCCGGTGCGCCTGAGCCGATCCACGTCCTTGATGTGCCATGCCGCCCACGCTAGGAACGAATTAGGCCAGAACATGTCCCCCTTCTGCTGCACCCTGGACGGCATGACCGACACCCCGGCCCGGCTGCTGAAGCTGCTCACCCTCCTGCAGACCGGCCGCGAGCTGACCGGCGCCGAGCTCGCCCGGCGCCTGGAGGTGAGCCCGCGCACCGTACGCCGGGACATTGAGCGGCTGCGCGAGCTGGGCTACCCCGTGGACGCCACGGTCGGCGCCATCGGCGGCTACCGCCTGGCCGCTGGCACCGCCATGCCCCCGCTCCTCCTGGACGACGACGAGGCCGTCGCCATCGCCGTGGGCCTGCACACCGCGGCGGGCAGGGCCGTCACCGGCGTCCAGGAGACCTCGCTGCGCGCCCTGGCCAAGCTCGAACAGGTCCTGCCCGCCCGTCTGCGCCGCCGCGTCGCCGCACTCCAGGAGTCCACCGACCACCTCTACGGCACACTGACCGCCGGTGGCACCGCCCCCACCACCGACCCCGCCGTCCTCTCCGCCCTCGCCGCCGCCTGCCACCGCCGCGAGCGCCTGCGCTTCTCGTACGAGGCCAAGGACGGCGCCCGCTCCAAGCGCCACACCGAGCCGTACCGCCTGGTCAGCGCCGACCGCCGGTGGTACCTGGTCGCCTACGACCTCGACCGTGAGGACTGGCGCACCTTCCGCGCCGACCGCGTCCTGGACCCGCTGCCCACCGGAGCCCGGGCCGGCCGCGGCCGCCAACTCCCCGCCCCCGACGCCGCCGCCTTCGTCGCACAGTCCATCACCAGCCACCGCGCCCGGCTGCGCGCCCTGGTCACCCTGCACACCTCCTTCGAGGACGCCGCGGGCCGCCTGCCGCCCAACAGCGGCGTGCTGGAACCGCTCACCGCCGGCACCTGCCTACTGCGCACCGGCGGCGACGCGTTGGACTGGCTGGCCTTCCGGCTGGCCCTGCTCGGCGTCCCCTTCGACGTGCACGAACCCCCCGAGCTCATCGCCTACTTGCGCGAGGTGGGCACGCGCATGCTCGACGCCGCGCACGGCACCCCGTCCCCCAACCGGACCTCCCCAGCGGGCACCTGACGGTCCGTGGCCACAAGATGGCGCACGAGTGGGCCGCCACGGCCCCTCAGGGCACGCCTGCCTGATCGACCTGACTACGAGTCAGTCCGACTCCGGACCGAGGCGGACCGGACCAGACCGAACGGGACTGGACCGGACCGCCCCGGACCGATCCGAACGGCGTTCCCTAGTCCACCGGCCCTCCGGGGAGGAACGTTTCATGACCATCAGCCTCGCGCAGTTGCGTCGTTGCTCGGTCGCAGTCGACCTCGGCGCGGCCCGCACCAGGGTGTACGTCAAGAACCAGGGGCTGGTGGTGGACGAGCCGACCGTCGCTGCCATCAATGTGCGCACCGGCGGGCTGATGGCGGTCGGCGCCCAGGCCGAGGTCATGGACGGCCGCACCCCCGACTACATCAGGGTGGTACGCCCGGTCTCCGGCGGCACGGTCGTGGACATCGACATGGCCCAGCGGCTGCTGCGCCACCTGGTCGGCGACAAGCTGCGCAAGGCCTGGCGGCGCAAACCCACCCTGCGGGCCGCGGTCTGCCTTCCGTACGGCAGCGAGCCGCTGGCGCAGCGGGCCGCGGTGGAGACCCTGACCGGGCTCGGCGCCCGCCGGGTGGAACTGGTGGACACCCTGGTCGCGGCGGCCGTCGGCTGCGGACTGCCGGTCGAGCACCCCGAGGCGACGATGATCGTGGTGTGCGGGGCCGGGACCACCCAGGTCGCGGTGCTCTCGCTGGGCTCGATCGTGGCCGCCGAGACCGTCCCGGTGGGCGGCAACGCCATCGACCACGCGGTCGTCCAGCACCTGCGGCTGCACCACGAGCTGATGCTGCCCAGCCAGGCGGTACGCCCCCTGCACCTGATGCTCTCCAGCAGCGGCCAGCTGCTCTCCGGCTCCACCGAGGTGCACGGCCGCGACGTGGTCAGCGGCCTGGCCCGCTCCGTACAGGTGGACACCGAGCGGGTACGGCACGCCATCACCACCCCGCTGACCGCCATCCTCGACGGCATCGGGACGGTGCTGCGCCGCTGCCCGCCCGACCTGGTCGCCGACCTCGGCGAGCGCGGCATCATGCTCGCGGGCGGCAGCGCGCTGATCCCCGGCCTGGAGCCGATGATCCGTCAGGCGACGAACATGCCGGTCCACATCGCCGACCGGCCCGACACCTGCGCCGTGGTGGGCCTGGGCGCCATGATCGAGGGCAGGGTGGAACCGCTGGTCCTGGACCCGATGATCCCGTAGCCGCGCCCGCACGTACGGCCGCGGCCCGCACACCTCGCCCCGCCGCATCCCCGCCACCATGACGGGCCGTACGGCATCACAGCTCTACGTACGGCGTCGCAGCTCCACGTCCGGCATCACGGCGTACGGCTGTTCCACGCCACCACCGCGGGCCGCCCGTGCTCCGTGCCCAGCACGCCCACCGCGCCCGTCTCGAAGGTGAACAGCGAGCCGGCCGACGGCGGCAGCCCGAGCCTGCGGGCCGTCAGCACGCGCAGGAAGTGCGCGTGCGCCACCAGCGCCACATCGCCCTCGTCCGCGGCGAGCCGTGGCGCGATCCGCGCGAGCACCCGGTCGGCGCGCGCCCCGACCTCCTCGGGCGACTCCCCCGGATGCCCGTCGGGGCCCGGGACCACCCCGTCGGTGAACAGGTACCAGTCGGGCCGGGTGCGGTGGATCTCGGCGGTGGTGACGCCCTCGTAGCCGCCGTAGTCCCACTCCCTCAGGTCCCGGTCCACCTCGGCGTCGGCGAGCCCGGCCAGTTCGGCGGTACGCCGGGCCCGGCGCATCGGGCTGACCAGCGTCAGCGCGATCTTCCTGCCCGACAGCAGCGGGCGCAGCGCACGGGCCTGCTCCTCGCCGTTCCCGGTGAGGTCGCTCTCGCTCCAGCTGGTGTGCTGCCCCGACCGGCTCCAGTCGGTCTCACCGTGCCGGACCAGCAGGAGCTCACTCACCTGCGCCGGTGCCCTGCTGCTCCTGCTTCTGCGCCTCGGCGACCGACGCCCGCACCTCGTCCATGTCCAGACCGCGGGCCTGCCCGATGACGTCCTCCAGGGCCGCCTCCGGCAGCGCGCCGGGCTGGGCGAACACCGCGATGTTCTCCCGGACGATCATCAGCGTCGGGATCGACTGGATCTGGAAGGCCGCGGCCAGCTCGGGCTGCGCCTCGGTGTCGACCTTGGCGAAGACCAGGTCGTCGTGCTTGTCGGAGGACCGCTCGAAGACCGGCCCGAACTGCTTGCAGGGACCGCACCACTCGGCCCAGAAGTCGATCAGGACGAAGTCGTTCCCGGAGACGATCTCGTCGAAGTTTTCCTTGGTGAGCTCAACGGTGCTCATGCCGCATTCCCCTGCTTCCGGCCCTTTCGGCCCTGTTGTCGGTATCCGGTCGGTATCCAGCTGCGCTAACGGGGCCCGCCCCCGCCGTATTCCACACGCACCCGGCCGCCCCGCCGGACCTGTCCCGCGCACCCCTGCCCACCGCACACCGTCCTAGACATCCCCACCCCCACCGATCCGTGTTGCCCACACCACTCACCCATACGGCGACACCCGAGCCACCCTCACCCCACCCACCCAGGGCCCGGCCCCGCCACGAAACCCGGCGGCCACCGCCCCTGACGCGCCCGCCCCGCCCCCGCGTCCCACGCCACAGGGCGCCCATGGGCCATGCGTTATATTGCGCCGCCGCATGTCCCCTGAGGGTCCCCCGGCCCCTGTCCGCGTAAGAAAAACGAGGGCCGCCACGGTGTTCGTGGCGGCCCTCGGTCGCGCGTTTCGGCTGATCAGATCGTTTCTGCACTGATGAGCCGAGGTGGGGCGGGTGGGACTCGAACCCACGGCCGACGGATTATGAGTCCGCTGCTCTAACCGGCTGAGCTACCGCCCCCGTAACGGCGCGCCGCGCACATTTGTGCGCGCCGTCTGCCGCAGCATAGCCGCTCATACGATCTGTTGCCCGTGAGGGTCCCCGTTGGGCGCCCGATGAGCGGTGCCGCGCATCCAAGAGGACTTCGATCACCGGGGGTTCGGTTCCCGGAACGCAAAAAAGGACCCTCGAAGGGTCCTCTTCTTTGCGCGCTCCCCCGACTGGACTCGAACCAGTAACCTGCCGGTTAACAGCCGGCTGCTCTGCCAATTGAGCTACAGGGGACTGAGCTCCCCCGACTGGACTCGAACCAGTAACCTGCCGGTTAACAGCCGGCTGCTCTGCCAATTGAGCTACAGGGGATTGCTCCGTGTGCCTCGAATGCTCCTCCGCCGGGGCTTCCCGGCGGCGTGCGCTCGCTGCGACACATACATTAGCGCAAGCAGGGGGGTGCTCCGCCAATCGGTATCCCCCGGGGCCGACCTCGGGTGATCTTCGGCCCCGGAGGGTAGGCGCGCAGCACAGCCCAGGTGCGGGCCGGCGAGGCAGGCTGGGCCCGGGCGGGGCAGTCGAGGCAGACGAGAGGGAAGGGTGGAGCGATGCGCTACCGGCTCACGTTCATCACGGGACTGGCCATCGGATACGTGCTCGGCTCGCGGGCCGGCCGGGAGCGGTACGAGCAGCTGCGCAAAAGCGCCCAGCGGGTCGCGCAGAACCCGGCGGTGCGCAACACCGCCGAGTCGGCCGCGCTGGGCGGGCGCGAGGCCGCCTCGAAGGCGTTCGGCGCGGTCTCCTCGAAGATCGGCGACCGGCTGCCGGACTCGGTGACCTCGCGGGTGCGCGGGCTGCGGGAGCAGCGCGGCGGCGATGACGACGAGTGGGGCACCAGCAACACCTGAGGGCACCCGGGAGGGCACACGGGGTGCGGGTGTGACCGGGCGCACCACCTGACACATTTCTTATCCGGGCCATGGGGCATCATCTGGGGCCATGGGGATAGTCGCCGGGTTGGACAGTTCGTCCGAGAGCACACGGATCGTCGTCTGTGACGCGGACACGGGTGCCGTCATCAGGCAGGGGTACGCGCCGCATCCCGTCGAGAAGGGGCCCGAGGTCGATCCGCAGGCGTGGCTGATGTCGCTGGGCGAGGCGGCGGGCAACGGGCTGCTGGAAGGCGTGCAGGCCATCGGGGTCTCGGCGCAGCAGCACGGGCTGATTCCGCTGGACCCCGACGGCAATCTCGTACGCCTCGCGCTGCTCGGGAACGACAAGCGGGCACAGGGCGCCGCGGCGGATCTGATCGATTCGCTGGGCGGCCGGGCGGCCTGGGCGCAGGCCGTCGGGGCGGTGCCGCAGGCGGCGCACACCGTGACCAAGCTGCGGTGGCTGGCGCGCAGCGAGCCGGAGAGCGTGGCGCGGATCACAGAGATCATGCAGCCGCACGACTGGCTGGTGTGGCAGCTGCTGGGGCGGCCCGCGCGGCGGACCACCGACCGGGGCGCGGCCTCGGGCACCGGCTACTGGTCGGCGGCGACCGGGGCCTACCGGCCGGATCTGGTGGAGCTGGCGCTGGGGCACCAGGTGCGACTGCCGGAGGTGCTCGGCCCTTCCGGGACGGCCGGGTTCACCCCGGAGGGGCTGCTGATATCCGCCGGTACGGGCGAGACGATGGCCGCCGCCTTCGGGCTGGGGGTCGGGGTGGGCGACGCGGTGGTGTCGCTGGGGGCCTCGGGGTCCGTGTTCGGCATCCACCACGAGGCGCTGGCGGACTCGACGGGGACGATCACCTCGTTCGCGGACGCGACGGGGATGCATCTGCCGGTGGTGCACACCAGCAATGCCGTACGGGTGCTGCGCGGCGCGGCGGAGATGCTGGGGACGGATCTGGCGGGGCTGAGCGAGCTGGCGCTGCGCTCCACTCCCGGCTCGTACGGCATGGTGCTGCTGCCCTATCTGGAGGGCGAGCGCACCCCTCATCTGCCGCACACCGCGGGGTCGTTGCACGGGCTGCGGCGCGAGAGCATGAAGCCGGAGCACATGGCCAGGGCCGCCTTCGAGGGCATGCTGTGCGGGCTCGCGGACGCGCTGGACGTGCTGCGCGGGCGGGGCGTGGAGGTGCGCCGGGTGTTCCTGCTGGGCGCGGCGGCGGAGCTGGGTGCCGTACAGGCCGCGGCGCCGGGGCTGTTGGGGGTGCAGGTCGTCGTGCCGCAGCCCGCCGACTACGCGGCGCTGGGCGCCGCGCGGCAGGCCGCCTGGGCGCTGGGCGCCGCGCACGGCACCCTCTCGCCCCACGAGCCCCCGCACTGGCCTGCGGCAGCTGGTCAAGTACTGGACGTCGGCGAGGAGTTGGCGGTGGGGCAGGCGGTGCGGCAGCAGTACGCGGCGGTGCGCGACGAGGCGCATCCGGGGGCGTTCGGCGGCGCGTGACGGCCGACCGGCCGGTCAGCCATCGAGCGACGCCGCGTCAGATGGCGACTGGCGACTGGCGGAGCGTCAACCATACGTCGGCTGCGGGTGCGTTGCGGCTGGTCGCGCAGTTCCCCGCGCCCCTTTCGGGGCGCTTGAATCAGTCCAGGTAGCCGCGGAGTTGGTCGGCGAAGGCGTGGTCGCGGAGCTTGTTGAGAGTCTTGGACTCTATCTGGCGGATGCGCTCGCGGGTGACGCCGAAGATGCGGCCGATCTCCTCGAGGGTGCGGGGGCGGCCGTCGACGAGGCCGTAGCGGAGCTGGACGACCTTGCGCTCGCGCTCGCCGAGGGTGGAGAGGACCGCCTCCAGGTGCTCGCGCAGCAGGAGGAAGGCGGCCGATTCGACCGGGGAGGCGGCGTCGCCGTCCTCGATGAGGTCGCCTAGCGCGACGTCGTCCTCCTCGCCCACCGGGGCGTGCAGGGACACCGGCTCCTGGGCCAGGCGCAGGACCTCGCTGACGCGCTCCTCGGGGAGGTCGAGGTGGTGGGCGACCTCCTCGGGGGTGGGCTCGCAGCCGCGCTCCTGGAGCATGCGGCGCTGGACGCGTACGACGCGGTTGATCAGTTCGACGACGTGGACCGGGACGCGGATGGTGCGGGCCTGGTCGGCCAGGGCGCGGGACATGGCCTGGCGGATCCACCAGGTCGCGTACGTGGAGAACTTGTAGCCGCGGGCGTAGTCGAACTTCTCGACGGCGCGGATGAGGCCGAGGTTGCCCTCCTGGACCAGGTCGAGCATGGTCAGGCCGCGGCCGACGTAGCGCTTGGCGACGGAGACGACCAGGCGGAGGTTGGCCTCGATCAGACGGCGCTTGGCCATCCGGCCCATGACGACCAACTTGTCGAGATCCAGGGCGAGTTGGGAGTCGAGGTCGGGGGTGTTGCTCAGCTTCTCCTCGGCGAAGAGGCCGGCCTCGACGCGGCGGGCCAGCTCGACCTCCTCCACGGCCGTGAGCAGCGGGATGCGGCCGATCTCGCGCAGATACTGGCGGAAGAGGTCGGAGGAGGGGCCGCCGGAGTCCGGGCGCGGGGGCGGGGCCGGGACGGCTTCCTCGACGGTCTCCTCGACTATGGCCTCGACGAGCATCTCGGCGGCGGGGGGCTCTGCCTGCTGCGGCACGGTGGCCGCCTCGGTGGCGGCCGGCGCGTCGGCGAGGGTCTGGGTCTGCACGGGGGCGACCTCCAGGGTGATCGCGGCTGAGGCGGCAGAAAGGTCGGGAACGACCGCGGCCGAGCCGCCGTGCGTCCCGTACGTCGAGAGCGGTTCCGCGGGGGATTCCGGTTCCGTACGGCCGGACCCGCCGCGCTCCGAGGACTCAGGCACCGTTCCTCAGTGTGGAGTACGACACACTCTCGCCACGAGGGGCGTGCGGGCACTTTTTGCGTTCAGTGGGTGACCGGTCAATTACCCCGCGCCGTCCGGCGGGGAGGTCGGGGGCGCGGTGGGGCGCCGTTTGTGGGTGCGGGTGCCGTATCGCCCCGGCTTCGCCGGGCTCGTCCTCAAACGCCGGACGGGCTGTTTTGGGCCTGGCCTGGGCTCGGGCCAGATGGCAGACGGGCTGTTTTCGGCCTGGCCTGGGCTCGTGGCGAAGCCGCGGGCGGGCCGGAATCGGCCGGGGCGGCTACAGGGCCGCGAAGCCGCGTTCGCGGAGGGACTGGCCGTACTGCTGGAGGACCCAGAGTTCGTTCTGGACGCCTGCCAGGTGGGTGGGGTCGGCGTTGGGGCCCAGGCGCTGGAGGGTGCCGCGGATCTCGGTGACGCGGGCGTTGACGGCGGCCAGGCGGACGGCGACGAGCTGGACGCCCGCGTAGGCGATGTCCGGGTCGCGGCGGGTGTGCAGGGGCTCGACGGCGAGCTCGGTGACCATGGCGCGGACCGTGTCGTCGGGGGCGGCCTCGCGCACGCGGGTGAGGTAGTCGCTGTCGGCCGCGCTCGCGCCGCCGGCGTCCTCGATGCAGCGGCGGACCGTGGCGTAGGGCGGGGCGGTGAACTCGTCGGTGCCGTACGCGTCGAAGGCCGGGGAGACCAGGTCGGGGCGCTGCAGGGCGAGCTTGAGCAGCTCGCGCTCGACGCGGTGGGCGGGGCTGCGCAGGTTGAGGGCCGGGCCGCGGGGGGCGGTCGGCTGGGGTGCGGCCTCGGCGGCCGGGGCGCGGCGGTTCGTACGGGACGGGCCCTGGTTGTCGCGGCCGCGCTCGCGGGCCCAGCGGGCCAGCTGGGAGACGCGCTTGACCACGAACTGGGTGTCCAGGATGCCGAGCATGCCGGCCAGCTGGACGGCGGACTCGTGCTGGATGGAGCTGTTCTTGATGTTGGCGACGATGGGCGCGGCCTCGTCCAGGGCGGCGGCACGGCCGACCGTGGTGTCGAGGTTGTGCCGGGAGACGACGTGGCGCAGCGCGAACTCGAAGAGGGGGGTACGGGATTCGACCAGGCCGGCGACGGCGGCGTCGCCCTTGGCCAGGCGCAGTTCGCAGGGGTCCATGCCGTCGGGGGTGATGGCGATGGAGGTCTCGGCGGCGAACTTCTGGTCGTCCTCGAAGGCGCGCAGGGCGGCCTTCTGGCCCGCGGCGTCACCGTCGAAGGTGAAGACCACCTCGGAGCCGGAGTTGTCCATCAGCAGGCGGCGCAGGATCTTGATGTGGCCCTCGCCGAAGGAGGTGCCGCAGGTGGCGATGGCGGTCGTGACACCGGCGAGGTGGCAGGCCATGACGTCGGTGTAGCCCTCGACGACCACGGCCCGGTTGGTCTTGGCGATCTCCTTCTTGGAGAGGTCGATGCCGTAGAGGACCTGGGACTTGCGGTAGAGGGGGGTCTCGGGGGTGTTGAGGTACTTGGGGCCGTTGTCGTCCTCGCGCAGCTTTCGGGCGCCGAAGCCGACGACCTCGCCCGCGATGTCGCGGATCGGCCACATCAGGCGGCCGCGGAAGCGGTCGATGGGGCCGCGGCGGCCGTCCTGGGAGAGGCCGGAGAGGATCAGCTCCTTGTCGCTGAAGCCGCGGCCGCGCAGGTAGCGGGTGAGGTGGTCCCAGCCGGCCGGGCTGTAGCCGACGCCGAAGTGCTGGGCGGCGGCCTGGTCGAAGCCGCGCTCGGCCAGGAACTTGCGGCCGATCTCCGCCTCGGGGCTGTCCAGCTGCTCGACGTAGAACTGCGCGGCGATCTTGTGGGCCTCCACCAGACGCGTGCGCTCGCCCTGCTGGCGGCCGGGGGTGTAGCCGCCCTCCTCGTACCGCAGGGTGATGCCGGCCTGGGAGGCGAGGCGCTCGATGGTCTCGGCGAAGGAGAGGTGGTCGAGCTTCATGATGAAGTCGACGGTGTCCCCGCCCTCCTGGCAGCCGAAGCAGTGGTACAGGCCCTTGGCGGGGCTGACGTGGAAGGAGGGGGACTTCTCGTCGTGGAAGGGGCACAGGCCCTTGAGGTTGCCGCCTCCCGCGTTGCGCAACTGGAGGTACTCGGACACGACGGCGTCGATCGGGACCGCGTCCCGTACCGCCTTCACGTCGTCATCGTTGATCCTGCCTGCCACGTGATGAAGTCTACGGGGAGGGTGTGACAGGCCTGGCGGCCCTCGTCCTCAAACGCCGGACGGGCCGGCATGGGGCGAGCCGGACGTGCCTGGATTCATGAGGTCCAGGAAGCGGGCGGTGTCGATGTTGCCGCCTGAGACGATCACGCCGACGCGGCGCGGGAGTGGCTGGATCCGGCCGGTCAGGACGGCGGCCAGGGCGCAGGCGCCGCTGGGTTCCACGACGGTCTTCAGGCGCTCGAAGCAAAAGCGCATCGCGGCGCGGATCTCGTCGTCGCAGACCAGGACGATGTCCTCCAGCAGCTTCTGGTTGATCGCGAAGGTCAGCTCGCCCGGGGTGTCCAGGGCCTGGCCGTCGGCGATGGTGCGGGGCACCGGGATGGTGACCCGGTGCCCCGCCCGAAGTGATCGTCTGGTGTCGTCGCCCGCTTCCGGTTCCACGCCGATCATGCGGATGCCGGGGACGAGCGCGGTGGCGGCGGTGGCCGAGCCCGCCATCAGGCCGCCCCCGCCGACGGGGGTGAGCAGGGCGCCGAGCCCGTCCACCTCCTCGATCAGCTCCAGGGCCGCGGTGCCCTGTCCGGCGATGACGTCCGGGTGGTCGTAGGGCGGGATCAGCGTCCGGCCCTCCTCCGCGGCCAGTTGTGCGGCCAGGGCGGACCGGTCGCCGGTGTAGCGGTCGTAGGTGACGATCCGGGCGCCGTAGCCGGCGGTGGCCTCGGTCTTGCTGCCCGGGGCGTCCTCGGGCATGAGGATGACCGCGCTGGTGCCCAGTTCGCGGGCGGCCAGCGCGACGGCCTGGGCGTGGTTGCCGGAGGAGTACGCGGCGACCCCGCGGGCCCGTTGTCGCGGGGACAGCCGGGAGAGGGCGTTGTAGGCGCCGCGGAACTTGAAGGCTCCGATGCGCTGGAGGTTCTCGCACTTGAGGAAGACCTCGGCGCCGGCCAGCTCGTCCAGGGTGCGCGAGCGCAGCACCGGGGTGCGGTGGGCCACGCCCTTGAGTCCGGCCGCGGCGTCCTGGATGTCGGTGAGCGTGACGGGACTCTGGGGCATGGTCGGGCTTTCCCTGCTTCCGTGGTGGGGTCGGGGTGTCCTGGAGTGCGGATTCGGCGCGCCGCCGGGTACGGACGTGCCGGGCGGGCCGGGGGCCTACGGCAGCAGGGAGTCCAGCGGCACCGACGGGTCGGCCAGGGCCTCCGGGTCCAGGCGGTGCCCGGAGCGGATGAGCCGCTGGACGGTGTCGGTGACGTCCCAGACGTTGACGTTCATGCCGGCCAGCAGGCGGCCCTCGCTCAGCCAGAAGGCGATGAACTCGCGCTTGCCGACGTCGCCGCGGCACACGACCTGGTCGTAGGAGCCGGGGGGCGCGTAGCCGGAGTACTCCAGGCCGACGTCGTACTGGTCGGAGAAGAAGTAGGGCACCCGGTCGTAGGTGATCTCCTGGCCGAGCATGGCGCGGGCCGCCGCGGGGCCGCCGTTGAGGGCGTTGGCCCAGTGCTCGACGCGCAGGCGGGTGTCCAGGTGCGGGGTGTCGGCGGCGGCGACGTCGCCCGCGGCGTAGATGTGCGGGTCGGAGGTACGCAACGTGGCGTCCACCGCGATGCCGCCGCCGTCCTCGCGGTCGACCAGCGCGAGGCCCGCCTGTTCGGCGAGCGCGGTGCGCGGGGCGGCGCCGATCGCGGCGAGCACGTCGTGGGCGGGGTGCTCCTCGCCGTCGTCGGTGCGTACGGCCAGCACCATGCCGTCCTGGCCGACGATCTCGGTCAGGCCCGCGCCGAAGTGGAAGCGGACGCCGTGCTCGCGGTGCAGATCGGTGAACAGGCTGCCCAGTTCGGGGCCCAGGACGTGGTGCAGGGGGGTCGGCTGGGGCTCGACGACGGTGACCTCGGCACCGTAGGAGCGGGCGGCGGCGGCCACTTCGAGGCCGATCCAGCCCGCGCCCGCGATGACCAGGTGGCCGTTGTCGCGGCCCAGGGAGGCCAGGACGCCGCGCAGCCGCTCGGCGTGCGCGAGGCGGCGCAGGTGGTGCACGCCGGCCAGGCCGGTGCCGGGGATCTCCAGGCGGCGCGGCTCGGCGCCGGTGGCCAGCAGCAGCTTGTCGTAGGCGATCAGCGTGCCGTCGCCGAGGCGTACGGTCCGGCGCTCGCGGTCCAGGTGGACGGCGGGCAGGCCCAGGTGGAGCTCGATCTCGCGGCGGGCGTACCAGGTGGGCTCGTGGACGAAGACGCTGTCGCGCTCCTCCTTGCCCAGCAGGTAGCCCTTGGAGAGCGGGGGGCGCTCGTACGGGTGGTCGCGCTCATCACAGATGAGGATCACCCGGCCGGTGAAGCCCTCCTCGCGGAGGGTCTCGGCCGCTTTTGCCCCGGCCAGACCACCGCCGACGATGACGAACGTCTGGTGTGCGTCGACCACTTGCTTCCTCCTCGCTGCGGCGCAGTGCGTCTGCGTCTGTACGCCCCCGACGTGTGGATGGCCGTGCGTCCCCCGCTGTGCTGACGTTCAGACGGGCGGCGATGGTTCCGCGCACGGTGAACGCCCCGGGATCGTGCCCCCGTTCGGACCGCTGCGAACGGTCACGCCTGAGCGTCCCGCACAGAGCGTGATGGGGGAAGAGGGTAGGGCGCTCACAGGTCACCCTCGGTTGCCTTGGATGTCACGGGTGTCACCGGTGCCGCCGGGTGAGACGGGCGTGCAGGGTGCGCGCCGAGGCGTCGGTGAGGGCCGCGATCTGGTCGATGACCGCGCGCATACGGGCACTGTCGTCGCCGGCCGCTTCCGCCCTGTCGTACAGCGCGCGGAACTGCGGGTCCAGGCCGTCGGGGGCGCGGGCGATCAGTGCCTCGGCGAGCTCGGCGATGATCACGCGCTGTTCGGCGCGGAGCGCTTCCTGGTCGGGGCGCTGCATGACGTAGCGGTCGGCGACGGCCTTCAACACGGCGCATTCGAGCCGGGTTTCGTAAGGGACGACGAGCCGGGCGCGGTAGCGGGTCAGCCGTCCGGTGCCGTACTCGGCCCGGGTGGCGCTCTCCGCGGCCAGGCAGAAGCGGCCGATGAGCTGGCTGGTGGCGTCCTTGAGGCGGGCCTGGGCGAGCGCGGAGCCGTCGTAGCCGTGCGGCCACCACTCCTGGTCGAGCAGGCGGTCCAGGGCGGCGCCCAGTGCGGCGGGGTCGGCGCCGGGGGCGTAGCGGTCGGCGGCGACGGCGAAGACCTCGGCGCGCTCGGGGTCGGCGTGCAGGACGTTGGGGTCCAGGTGGCCGGCGTGCAGGCCGTCCTCCACGTCGTGCACGGAGTAGGCCACGTCGTCGGACCAGTCCATGACCTGCGCCTCGAAGCTGACGGCGTGCTCGGGGGCGCCGCGCCGGAACCAGTCGAAGACCGGCAGGTCGTCCTCGTAGACGCCGAATTTGCGGGACTTGGGGTCCTCGGGGTGCCCGCCGCGCGGCCAGGGGTACTTGGTGGCGGCGTCCAGGGCCGCGCGGGTGAGGTTGAGGCCGACGCTGAGGACCTGGCCGCTGTCGGAGCGTACGAAGCGCTTGGGCTCCAGGCGGGCCAGCAGCCGCAGCGACTGGGCGTTGCCCTCGAAGCCGCCGCAGGGGGCGGCGACTTCGTTCAGCGCGGACTCGCCGTTGTGCCCGAAGGGCGGGTGGCCCAGGTCGTGGGCCAGGCAGGCGGTCTCCACCAGGTCCGGGTCGCAGCCCAGGGCCGCGCCCAGTTCGCGGCCGACCTGGGCGCACTCCAGGGAGTGGGTCAGGCGGGTGCGCGGGCTGGCGTCCAGGACCCAGTTGGTCACGCCGGTGGTGCCGGGCGTGACGACCTGGGTCTTGCCCGCCAGGCGGCGCAGCGCGGCGGAGTGCAGGACGCGGGCCCGGTCGCGCTGGAAGGCGGTGCGCCCCGGGCGCTTGTCCGGTTCGGGGACCCACCGTTCGGTGTCGGCCTCGCCGTAGCCCGCGTCGTGGTGGTCGGTGCCGGAAGCGGCGGTCGGTGTTGTGCCCGTCATACCGCGACGGTAGCCGCCCGGTCCGGGTCCCGGTCGGATGAGGTACGCGCCAGGAGCGCCCGGTCGTAGCGGTGCAGCACGAGGCGGGCGAGGGCGGGGTGGTCGCCGAGGGGGGCGGCGGCGATCCAGGGGGCGGCCCGTGCGCACTGGGCGGCGAAGCGGCCGGGGGCGGTGAAGCAGGAGGCGAGGGCTATGCGGTGGCGGCCGTGGGCGGTCAGGGCGGCGGCGGCTTCGGCGACGGTCGGGGCGGCCCCGGGCGCCGCGATCGTGGGGCGGTCGCCGCCGTGGTCCGAGGGGGCGGCGACGCGCGTGGGGTCAGGTGCCGCGGTGGTGGCGTACGCGGGCAGGACGGGGATGCCGCCGAGGCGGGCGGACAGCAGTTCGGCGGTGCGGGCGGTGTCGGCGGCCGAGCGCGGTGCGCGCGAGCCCGCGGCGGCCAGCACGATGCCGGTACGGCGGGCCGCCGGGCTGCCGGGAGCGGCCGTGAACCCGGCCTCGGCGAGCCGGGCGTGCAGGGCCTGGGCCAGGAGGGGGTGCGGGCCGAGCGGGGCGGCGACGGTGGCGGACAGGCGGGATGCGTGCGGGGCGAGGGCTGCGGGGATGTCGTGGGTGACGTGGTGGCCGTGCGTCAGCAGCAGGGGGACCAGAACCGCCTCGCCGCGCAACTGCGCCAGGGCGTCGGGCAGCAGCGGCTCGTTCAGCTCGATGTGGCCGAGGCGGACGGGCAGTTCGGGGCGGAGCGCGCGGACGCGGGCCAGCAGCGCGGTGACGGTGCGCAGGGCGCGCGGGTCGCGGCTGCCGTGCGCCACGGCGAGCAGGGTCGGCGGTGGAGTGCGGCGGACCGGCGGCGTGGGGGCGGTGCGGTAGCCGCTGCGGGAGAGGCGGCTGAGGCGGTCGCTGAGCTGTGCGGTGATCTCGGTCATGAGCTGCGCCGTACTGTCGAGGACGAGGCCGGGGCGGGCGTCGTCGGCGGGGGCGGGGCCGGTGCGGCCTGCGTCGTCGCAGGGGGCGCGGTCCGGGCCCGGGGCGGGTCCGCGGCATCCTGCCGTCGGGCGGTCCGGTACGTTCCCCGCGGGGCCGGCCGGACGCCGGTGCGGGCCGCGGGCGGGCTGCTGCGGGATCGACGCCATGCCGGGAGCGTGGCAGGCGGGCGTTGCGGGGCCGTTGCGCGGGCATGACGGCTGGTTTCCGCCCCCTCACGCCGCCCGCCGCCACCGGTGAGGCGCGCGCCCCCGGTGCGTAACCGGGGCGTGGTGCGGGCCTAACACGCCCGCACCAGGCTGGAGCGTATGAGCACTGCCGCCCCTTCCCCCGCGCCCGCCGTCGACACCCACTGCCCGTACTGCGCCCTCCAGTGCGGGATGGGCCTGCGTCCCGCCGAGGGCGGTGTACGGGTGGTGGAGCGGCCCGCGTTCCCCGTGAACCGGGGCGCGCTGTGCGGCAAGGGCCGCACGGCGGCCGAGGTGCTCTCCTCCCGGGTGCGCCTGACCGCTCCCCTGGTGCGCGGCGCCACCGGGGAGCTGGAGCCGGCCACCTGGGACCAGGCGCTGGAGCGGGTCGCGAGCGGCCTGGCACGTACGGGCGCGGCGCACGGCAGGGACGCGGTGGGGGTCTTCGGCGGCGGCGGGCTGACCAACGAGAAGGCGTACGCGCTGGGGAAGTTCGCGCGGCTGGTGCTGGGGACCTCGCAGATCGACTACAACGGCCGGTTCTGCATGTCCTCGGCCGCCGCGGCGCAGCAGCGGGCCTTCGGGCTGGACCGGGGGCTGCCCTTCCCGATGGCGGATGTGGCCCGAACCGGCTGTGTGCTGCTGGTCGGCTCCAATCTGGCCGAGACCATGCCGCCCGCGCTGCGCTATCTGACCGAACTGCGGGACAACGGCGGCACGTTGATCGTCGTCGATCCGCGCCGTACGCGCACCGCCGAGCAGGCCGATCTGCATCTGGCGCCCCGGCCGGGCACGGATCTGGCGCTGGCGCTGGGCCTGCTGCACCTGGTGGTGACCGAGGGGCGCACGGACGAGGAGTTCATCGCGCGCCGCACCGCGGGCTGGCCGCAGGCGCGGGCCGCGGCGATGGCGCACTGGCCGGAGCTGGTGGAGCGGATCACCGGCGTCCCCGTACCGCAACTGCGCGAGTCCGTGCGGCTGTTCTGCGGCGCGCGGGAGTCGATGGTGCTGACGGCGCGCGGCCCCGAGCAGCAGTCCAAGGGCACGGACACCGTGGGCGCCTGGATCAATCTGTCTCTGGCGACGGGCCGGGCGGGGCGCCCGCTGTCCGGCTACGGCTGCCTGACCGGGCAGGGGAACGGGCAGGGCGGGCGCGAACACGGCCAGAAGGCCGACCAGTTGCCGGGCTACCGCAAGCTGTCCGACCCGGCGGCGCGGGCCCATGTGGCGGATGTGTGGGGCGTGCACCCCGATGTGCTGCCGGGGCCCGGCCGCAGCGCGTACGAGCTGCTGGACGCGCTGGGCGGCGATATCCGCGCGCTGCTGCTGATGGGCTCCAACCCCGTGGTCTCGGCGCCCCACGCGGCCCACATCGAGCAGCGCATCCGTTCGCTGGACTTCCTGGCGGTGGCCGATGTGGTGCTCTCGGAGACGGCGGCGCTGGCGGACGTGGTACTGCCGGTGACGCAGTGGGCGGAGGAGACGGGGACGGTGACGAACCTGGAGGGGCGGGTGCTGCTGCGCCGACGCGCCGTGCCGCCGCCGCCCGGGGTCCGTACGGACCTGGAGGTCCTCAACTCCCTCGCCGCGAGGCTCGGTTGGGACAAGGGGTTCCCCGCCGACCCGGAGGAGGTCTTCGAGGAGCTGCGGCGCGCCTCGGCGGGCGGGCCCGCGGACTACTCCGGGATCAGCTACCGGCGGATCGCCGGTGAACAGGGCGTGTTCTGGCCCTGCCCGCACGAGGGGCACGGCGGTACGCCCCGCCTGTTCCTGGACCGCTTCGCGACCGGGGACGGGCGGGCCCGCTTCGTGCCGGTCGCCCACCGCCCGGCCGCGGAGGAGACCGACGAGGAGTACCCCGTACTGCTGACGACGGGGCGGGTGCTGGCCCAGTACCAGTCCGGCGCGCAGACCCGGCGGGTGGCCGAGCTGAACGTCGCGGCACCGGGCCCGTACGTCCAGCTGCACCCCCGGCTGGCCGGACAGTACGGGATCGCCGAGGGCGACCGGGTGGCCGTCGTCTCGCGGCGCGGCCGGGCGGTGGCGCCGGCCCGGGTGAGCGCCGACATCCGCCCCGACACGGTGTTCATGCCCTTCCACTGGCCGGGCGAGGGGCGGGCCAACTCGCTGACGAACGCGGCGCTGGACCCGGTGTCGCGGATGCCGGAGTTCAAGGCGTGCGCGGTGCGTCTGGAGCGGGTGGAACCGTAGGAAGGCTCGTGGAACCGGTGGCCCCACAAGCCCCCGCCTCTCGCGTCAGAGCGCGGTGCGCTCCACCGGAATCCACAGCTCGGCGTCTGCCTGTGCCGCGTCCCGCGACAGCCGGACGCTCAGGATCTCCGGGCCCGGCCTGCTCCGGTACGGGTTGGAGGGGAACCACTGGGTGAACACGTCCCGCCACATGTACTGCAGCGTCTGCGGGAACGGCCCGGAGCTCTCGAAGACGGCCCAGGTCCCCGCGGGGACGGTGAGCGCGTCCAGGTCCTCGGGCACCTCGGCCCCGGTCACCACGCCGTGGTAGTAGTCGAGTTCGGTGCCCTCCGCCCGGCTCGGGTCGAGGTCGTCGCTCACCGCCACGATCCCGGCCGGCTCCTGGTCGGACAGTGCGGTGATGCGCCCTACCGTCTCCGCGTCGATGCCGCGGACGAACGCGGCGATCTGCGGGTTCACCCCCTCGTGGACGAGCGGCACCCTGGCCTTCTTGCCCGCCACCCGGAACCGGTCCTTGTCCACGACCCGGTAGTGCATGCTGCTGCTCCCTTCGACGATGAGGCGGAAGGACATCCGTGGCTGGGAGCGCAGCGCGGCACCCGTGCGCCGGGCCTCGCCCGGACCGACGCCGTGCACGGCGCGGAACGCCCGCGCGAACGCCTCCCCCGAGCCGTAGCCGTAGCGCACCGCGATCTCCAGCAGCGTCCGCTCCGTGGCGAGCACCTCGGCGCCCGCGACGGTGAGCCGCCTGCGCCGGATGTACTCCGCCAGCCCGATGCCCGCCAGCGCGGAGAACATCCGGCGGAAGTGGTACTCCGACGTCATCGCGATCCGTGCCAGCTCACCGGCCTCGATGGGCTCGTCGAGATGCGACTCGATGTGCTCCATGGCCTCGTTCAGCCGCTCCAGCACCACGGACTCCTTCCCTTTGCGCTCCTCACGGTAGGAAGACCGCATCCCGCCGGACCCGACTTCCTGTGCCCGCTCCGGTCGGGTGCGCCGTCGGGCGGCCTCTGGGGCGAGCGGCCGCTAGTACGCGTCGGCTTCCTTTAGTACGCGTCGACTTCCTTCAGGTAGGCCTCGCGGGTGTCCTCGTCCAGGAAGGAGGCGAGGAAGGAGTTGCGGGCCAGGGTGCGCAGGGTCTGCTCGTCGAGGGCCAGCGCGTCGCGTACGGCGGTGAAGTTGTCGTGGGCGTAGCCGCCGAAGTAGGCCGGGTCGTCCGAGTTGACGGTGACCAGCAGGCCGGCGTCCAGCATCGCGGGCAGCGGGTGGTCGGCGAGGTCGTCGATGACCCGCAGCCGTACGTTGGACAGCGGGCAGAGCGTGAGCGGGACCTGGTCGGCCACCAGGCGTGCGACCAGGCGCTCGTCCTCCATGCAGCGCACGCCGTGGTCGATACGGTCCACGCCGAGGACGTCCAGGGCCTCCCAGACGTAGGAGGGCGGGCCCTCCTCGCCCGCGTGCGCCACGCACTTGAGCCCGGCCTCGCGGGCCAGCGCGTAGACCTCCTTGAACTTCGACGGCGGGTGCCCGACCTCGGCCGAGTCCAGGCCGACGGCCGCGATCCGGTCCAGGTAGGGGCGCGCGGCCTCGAAGGTGGCCAGCGCCGACTCGGCGCTCTCGTCGCGCAGGAAGCACATGATCAGGCGGGTGCTGATGCCGTACGTCTCCTGGGCGGAGTCCAGGGCGCGGCCGAGGCCCTCGACGACCGTGCCGAGCGCGACGCCGCGGGAGGTGTGCGCCTGCGGGTCGAAGAAGATCTCCGCGTGGCGTACGCCCTGCTCCTGGGCGCGGGCGAGGTAGGCGTGCGCGAGGTCGGCGAAGTCGTCCTCGGTGCGCAGCACCGCCATCAGCGCGTAGTAGAGGTTGAGGAAGGACTGCAGGTCGGCGAAGGAGTACGCGCGGCGCAGGTCCTCCTCGGTGGCGTACGGCAGGGTGACGCCGTTGCGCTTCGCGAGCGCGAAGGCCAGCTCCGGCTCCAGGGTGCCCTCGATGTGGAGGTGCAGCTCTGCTTTGGGGATCGGGGGCACGGCGGGATCACACCTGTTCGGGGTCGCGGGACGGGCTCTCCAGGCTATCCGGGGCCCTGGGGCCGACCGGGCGACGGGCCCGCTCGACCCGGTCCGCGCGCAGCCAGTCGCCGCCCTCGACGGGGGTGGCGGTGGTGCGCAGGCGGGTGGCGAGCGGCTCGGCGGCCAGGTAGATCCAGGCGCGTACGGTGCGGCCGTCCGGGTACACGGCGTCGGTGGCCAGCCGCTCGTAGGCGTTGTCCGGGGCGCCGGGGACATGGCCCTCCAGCCGGTCCAGGACCGCGAGCACCTCGTCGTAGAGCGCTTCTCGGGGCGTGACGAGGTCGCCGTGCACCACCGCCTCGGGCGGGCCGGAGATCGCGTACGGGTAGCCCGGCCCGTCGTACAGCAGCGCGCCCCTGACCCGGGCGCTCTCCTCGGCCGCCGTCCGGCCGCGCAGGGCCCAGGCGTGATGGGTCTGGCCGGGCCGCAGCGTCCCGTAGACGAAGAACGGCAGCCGCTCGTGCATGGGGGGGGCCTTTCGACGGGTGGTCCGTGTGCGCCGGGCGCCGGTGGTGCGCCCGGCGCAACCATGCCAGCCCGCGCGGCGTCGCATCCAGGGAGGCCGAACGGGGCGCACGGGCGCCCGGCGGGCGAGGGCTGGGCGCGGCCGACGGCTCGTGGCTCATGGACGGCCGGGGAACGACGGCTTGCAGAACGGGGAGAGAGCATGCGGGGATTGCTGGGGCGGATACGGCTGCCGAGGACGCGCCGGGGGTGGCGGCGCACCGTCCAGGCCACCGTCCTGGCCTGCGTGTTCGCGCTGCTGCCGGCCACCTGGATGTACGCGGTGGCCGGGCCACGGGTGCGTACGGTGGCCGACGCGCCCGCGGCCCCGGTGGCCGTCGTCTTCGGCGCGGGCCTGTGGAACGGCGAGCCCTCCCCCTACCTCGCGCACCGGCTGGACGCCGCGGCCCGGCTCTACGAGCGGGGCGCCGTCCGCGCGATCCTGGTCACCGGCGACAACAGCCGCCACGACTACGACGAGCCGGACGCCATGCGCGGCTACCTCGTCAAGCACGGCGTGCCGGGCCGCCGGATCGTCAGCGACTACGCGGGCTTCGACACCTGGGACTCGTGCAGCCGCGCCCGCCGGATCTTCGGCGTGCAGCGGGCCGTCCTGGTCAGCCAGGGCTTCCACATCCGCCGCGCCGTGGCCCTGTGCCAGGCGGCCGGGATCGAGTCGTACGGCGTGGGCGCGCAGGGCGACGCCCACGACGCGACCTGGCTCTACGGCGGCATCCGCGAACTTCTCGCCTCGGGCAAGGCCGCGACCGAGGCACTGCTGCGCCCTGACCCGCGCTTCCTCGGGCCGCGGGAGGAGGGCGTGTCACAGGCGCTGCGGTGAGGGACGGACGCTTGCGGCGGACATGCGGAGTCCGGCGCGGTGCCGCGCCCCGTAAGGGGCGCGGGGGAACTGCGCGACGAGCCACAGACGGCCCGCCGTCAACCGACCGCACTCCCCGCGGAGCGCGTGGCGGCGGATGCGCGGGCGTACAGCCGGAAGGCGTCCTTCCACAGGACCGGGCTGTAGGAGGTGCGGTGGTTGTCGGGGCCGGTGGGGCCGCCGCCGTTCAGTCCGCCGATGACGCCGATGACGCGGCCGGTGCGGGTGCGTGCGTCGAAGCCGGTCAGCCAGGGGCCGCCCGAGGTGCCGCCGTAGAAGCCGCCGCACTCCATGCGCAGTTGGCGCCGGCCGGGCAGGCGGGTGGTGTCCGTGGTGCAGCGGACGGCCCGGTCGGCGGGGTCGTGGCGGACCGAGGGGTAGCCGATGACGGTGACGCGGTTGGTGTAACCGGGCGTGGGCGTGAGGACGTTGCCGCCGGTGACCGCCTCGATCGGCCGCCCCTTCGCGTCGGGTGCGACGGTCGCGAAAGCGAAGTCGAGGTCGGAACCTGGTCCCGTGTCGGTGCGCCGGGGGTCGGCGAAGGCGCGGCCGACCGCCCAGATGCCGTACGGCTGGGGGTCGGCGCCCGACCGGTACTGCGGCACGAAGGCGGCGCGCGGGCCGGGGTTGCAGTGGCCCGCGGTGAGGATGAGGTCACGGCGGGGGCTGCGCACGACGCTCGCGGTGCAGTGGTGCGCCTTGGCGTCCTTGCCGACGGAGAAGAGGACGCCGACGGACGGTATGCCGTCGAAGTGCTGCGCGTTGGGCGCGAGTTGGGCGCCTGCCGAACGGGGCGCGGCAGCCTCCGGGAGCGCGGGACCGGCCGAACGGGGTGCGGTGGCCTCGGCCGGGGTCGCGGCCGCCATCCGCTCGGGGGTCCAGTAGCGGTGGGCGTCCTCGGCGGTCCAGCCGGTGGCGCTCGCGTCCGCTTCGGCGGGGCGCGCCGCTGCCGTGAACGTGGAGGTACGCGCGTCCGAGGGGGCGGTGGCCCAGGCCGCCTGCGCCGCGCCCATACCCTCCTCCTCCGTGACGCCGACCGCCGTCGCGCTCGCCGCGCACAGGGCGATCACCACGCCCGCCGCCACCGCTCCCGTGCGGCGGCGCCGCGCTCCTGCCCGGCTCAACGGGTCTCCTCCGCCAGCCAGGCGAGGTAGCCCGCGCCGCCGCGGACGACCGGGGTGGCGATGATCTCGGGGGTGTCGTAGTCGTGCGCCGCGAGGAGGTGGGCCTCCAGCTCCTCGTAGCGCGCGGCCGTCGTCTTGAACAGCACCTGCCACTCCTGTGCCGTCTCGATCGCCTGCTGCCAGCGGTACACGGAGGTGACGGGCGCGCTGATCTGCGCGCAGGCCGCCACCCGCGCCTCGACCGCCCCCCGCGCCAGTTCCTCGGCCTTGGCGGCGCTGTCGGTCGTCGTCATCACGGTCAGGAACTGGGCCTGCTGGTCTCTCACGGCTCGTTCGGCCATGTGGACACACCCTCCGGCGTCGGCTCGGCGTACGGATCTCCCGCATCGTACGGACCGGAAGGATCTTCCAGGCCGACCAGGTGCCGCCGGACCGGTATGCGCCCCGATGCGTCCGGAAACATCCGGGCGCGCCCGCTTGCGGGCGGGCGGGCCGCCATCAGGATGGAGCGGACGGGACATCGCGGACGGAAGGACCATTGCCACCATGGACGACCTCACCACCCTCGCCCGCCGGCAGCTCGACGAGGCGCGGACCTCACCGCACGGCCGCGGGGCGCATCTCTTCCTGCACGACGGGCCGCTGCGGCAGACCGTGATCGCGCTGACCGGGGGCTCCTCGCTGGACGAGCACAACGCTCCCCCGGCGGCCAGCCTCCAGGTCCTGCACGGCCACGTACGGCTGACCGCCGCCAGTGGCGACCAGGATCTGATCGCCGGTCAGATCGCGGCGATCCCGCACGAGCGGCACGGGCTGCTGGCCGTGGAGGACTCCGCCGTACTGCTCACGGCGGTCACCGCAACGGCACCGTAGACGGCGGGAGTTGGCGCGCGGGACGGCCGACGGACCGTACGGCTTCCGTACAACCCTTTCGCCCGTCCGGTGGTCTGCTGTGGCGACAACGCACTTATGGGGGAAAGGTCTTGAGTATGCGCATCCATGCTGTACGTACCGTCGTCGCCGGAGCCGTGGGGGGGGGGGGGGGGGGGGGGGGGGGGGGGGGGGGGGGCGGGG